>NZ_JACNAC010000081.1:0-21549 GCF_017349775.1 Pseudomonas sp. GW460-12-10-14-TSB1 | reverse complement strand
CCCGCCCGAACTCAGGGCTGGCAGGCCGCTGGTGTTACTCGACAGGGAATAGCTCAGCGGCACGTCGGCCCCGGACTGGAAGATCCCGGTCACGCTGCCATTGGCGGTGGTGGACTCACCGGCCACATCCCCGACACCCCCGGCGATGCCATTGGCCAGGCCGTCCTCATCGACGGTGCCGGCCTCGGCGGTGCCATTGGCGGTGGGCGTGTCGTCATCGACGGTAATCACCAGCTTCTCGGGCGCGGCGGTCACTGTGTCGCCGTCCTTGTCGGTGGCTTGCAGCAGGCTGCCCAGGTTGAGGGTGATGTCGTTTTCATCGTTGCCGGCTGGATGGTCCAGCGGTTGCAGCAAGGTGAAACTGTAGGCACCCGCGGCACTGAGGCTGAAGGTGAACACATCGACCGCGCCTGCCTTGGCGGTGAGGGTGTCGCCCAGCACGCTGTAGACCAATGCCACTCCGCCGGAACTCAGGGCCGGCAAGCCGCTGGTATCGCTCGACAGGGAGAAACTCAGCAGTCCATCGGCACCGGACTGGAAGATGCCCGTCACATTGCCGCTGGCCGTGGTGGCTTCACCCGTCACATCCCCGACACCCCCGGCAATACCATTGGCCAAACCGTCTTCATCGACGGTGCCGGCCTCGGCGGCTCCGGTTGCGGTGGGCGTGTCGTCATCGACGGTGATCACCAGCTTCTCGGGCGCAGCCGTCACCGTGTCGCCGTCCTTGTCGGTGGCCTGCAGCAGGCTACCCAGGTTGAGGGTGATGTCGTTTTCATCATTGCCCGCTGGATGATCCAGCGGTTGCAGCAGGCTGAAGCTATAGGCGCCCGCGGCGCTGAGGCTGAAGGTGAACACATCGACGGCGCCTGCCTTGGCGGTCAGGGTGTCGCCCAGCACGCTGTAGACCAGCGCCACTCCGCCCGAACTCAGGGCTGGCAGGCCGCTGGTATCGCTCGACAGGGCATAGCTCAGCGGTACGTCGGCCCCGGACTGGAAGATGCCCGTCACGTTGCCGCTGGCCGTCGTTGCTTCTCCAGCGACGTCGCCGACACCGCCGGCGATGCCATTGACCAGGCCGTCTTCATCGACGGTGCCGGCCTCGGCGGCTCCGGTTGCGGTGGGTGTGTCGTCATCGACGGTGATCACCAGCTTCTCGGGCGCAGCCGTCACTGTGTCGCCGTCCTTGTCGGTGGCTTGTAGCAACGAGCCCAGGTTGAGGGTGATGTCGTTTTCGTCATTACCGGCTGGGTGATCCAGCGGCTGCAGCAGGGTGAAGCTGTAGGCCCCCGCGGCGCTAAGGCTGAAGGTGAACACATCGACAGCGCCCGCCTTGGCGGTCAGGGTGTCGCCCACCACGCTGTAGACCAGCGCCACTCCGCCGGAGCTCAGGGCTGGCAAGCCGCTGGTATCACTCGACAAGCTATAGCTCAGCGGCACATCGACGCCGGACTGGAAGATCCCGGTAACGCTACCGCTGGCTACGGTGGCCACGCCGGCCACGTCGCCGACACCGCCGGCGATGCCATTGGCCAGGCCGTCTTCGTCGACGGTGCCGGCCTCAGCGGTTCCGGCCGCTGCCGGCCCATCGTCCTCGAAGATCATTTTCGAGCCGATTTCGGCGGTCGCGGTGGAGGCTTGGCGCAGGGTGAAACCACCGATGTCGAAGTCAGCGTGGGTATTGCCCTTGGCGTCCAGGGCTGCGCCGTTCTCGACCAGTACGCGGTTGTGGTCCGCGCTGGTGGTGTATTCGATCTTGTAGCCGGCTATGACGCCGGTGACAGTGGCCACGCCGCCATTAAAGCTGATGGCAATGGCCGCATTGTTCACCGACCCGTCCGAGTTTTCGATCACTTGCCCGGTGCTGTTGTCGATCACCAGAACATTGGTGATGGCCACCGACGCATCGTTGGCATAGCCGTTGACGAAGTTCGCGCCGCTTTCAACCGCGGTGCTGAAGGCACTTATTTTTACTACGGCACTCTTGCCGCCTTGCAGCTGCACGACATCGAAATTGGCCGTCTTCGCATCAAAGACCGCGGTGTAGTCGATATTGGCTTCGACGTCCGCTTCGTTCTGATCCAGGTTGGGCACGGTCACGTCCTGCCGGGCACCGGTGACGAAGGTAAAACGGATGCCTTCCTGTTCCGTGATCATCTGGTTGTTGGTGCCGAAGGTGGTCGGGCCACCGCCCTGGCTGGTGTTGATGGTGTCACCGGTGTTGATGTTGACGCCCGTCGATTCGTCGGCGGGGTCCTTGCCGGTGGCGATGATCGTCGGATCGCTGATCCGCAGGACCCCATTGTCATCGACCACCGTCGGGTTGGCCTTGGTGAACATCAGGAACAGGTTCTGCCCGGAAGGCGCATTGGTCAGGCTGAACTTCAGGTCCTGGCTGGCGCCGATAAACACCTTGTTCAGCAGGTTGAGGGCATCGTCCGGATTGCTCGCGTCCGGATGCTTGAGCGGTTGGTATTCCACGGTCCAGATCTTGCCACCCGACAGCGGCGACCCGGTTTCCTCGATATAGCCGGCGAACACGATGGCGCCGTCAGGGCCACCGGCCCGGCCGAGGACGATGTTGTTATTGTCCGTATCGGTATAGAGCAGGATGTCGATGCCATCGAGGGTATCCAGCCCGCTGTCCAGGCCGTCGAGCGGCGCGCCCAGGCTGTCGGTGAACTTGATATCGACATTGACCGCATCGGGCGACAGGTTGAGGGTGAAGGCATTGCTGCCGGTGTCGCCCACCGCACCGGTGTATCCACTCAAGGCGGCGTCCGTTGCGGTACCCACGCCAAGGGCGGTCAGCCGGGTGGCGAAGGCCGAGGGCAGGGCGGCCAGCAGGATGTCATTGTCGTCGGCGTCTCCTGCAGGGGCTGGTGTGGCGGTGGCGTTTTGCAACCCGCTGGTTTCGTCCAGCGCAACGTTGACGCCGGTCGCTACCACGATCGGGTCGCTCGTGAGGGATAGGTTTTCTTGCAGGGTGGTCATGACAATTCTCCTAGGCAGTTCCAGCCGTTGGGGCCGCACCCGGGCCCTCTGCTGGCAGATACCTCAACTATGGTGATGCGCCGGAGAATGCACATTGGCCGATACTCCCAGGTGGCCTGGGAGTTTCAGCCTACCTGGGAGGGGAAACGGGATGAGGCGAAGGCGCCGGCCCGTTGCGTGCTCTTCACGCCTGGTGCTGCTTGAGCGTTCGGCGCGGCAAGCATTGCAGCTACATCTCCTAGGGCGGCTGCAAAAAAAAGCGAGGGTGGTTTCCAGGCCACCCTCGCATGGGTTTGACGCGCGATGTTTCAGACGCTGGCCAGGACGATGTCGGTATTGAGCACATCGACCCCGAGCAGGGTGATGGTCGTCAGCTGTCCGCCGGTCTCGGCAATCGTCACGATGCTGTCGTTGCCGGCATTGTTGATCGATTGCACAGCGGCGCCCGCATCACCAATGAGCACCACCGCATCCCGTTGGCCTGCTCCCGCATCGAAGCCGCTGACCTGGTACTGGTTCTCGGCGACCGACAGGTCGATGTTGAAGGCATCCCGTTCACCCGTGGTACCCACCAGCCTGAAGTCGAAGGCCTGGTCGCTCAGGTCGTTGGCGAACAGGTTGGCGTCGAACGCGCTGGTTGCCGTGTCGCCATCCTTGTCCGTCACCGTCGCGTTGAATGACAGCTGGATATCGCTGGCCAGGCTCTGGATCTCCTTGATGAACTGGATCACCGGGACCTTGACCGTGCCCAGGCCCATCGTCAGCTGGACGGCGTCGATCAAGTGGCTGCCATCCCACTGGACGGTGAAGGAGGTCTGGTTTCCGGCTTCCGCGTGCAGGTCGGCGGCCTGCACCTTGATGGGGGCGCCCGAGGTTGTGCCGTTGTCGAAGTAGATCGTGTAGTACAGCTCTTCCGTGGCCGGGTTGTAGCCCTGTACCGAGTTGTCGATGAAGATCTTCATGCTCGTCAACAAGGTCTCGGGGTTGACCACGAAGCTCTCGTCACCGGCATTGATGCCGGCGGTGGTGTTGCCCTCCAGGTTGTTGTTGGCGACACCGATGCCCGAGGTACTGACGTTCATGGTCGCCGAGCCGATGAACGATGGCAGCGGGTTGGTTTGCAACTGCGCTTCGGTAGGGTCGGACGCCCCGAGCCCGATACCGGTCAGGATGCTGTTATCGCCGGTTTGCGGTGCCAGCGGATTGGCGGCGAAGAACACCACGTCTTCGCTGCCGATCAGCAGCGTGCGCACCGGGTCCGGACCACCGGCAGCCAGCGAGCCGTCGGCACTGCTGAGGACGATGGTCGAGCGGAAGCCTTCCTGCAGGTCCAGGGCATAGGTGCCGTTGGCATAGGCGCTCAAGGTGTAGTGAACGGTGGTGTTCGCGGTGGCCGCGTTGTTGTCGAAATCACCGGTCAGGGTCCCGGCGAACTGGTAGGCGCCATTGCCATCCGGTGAAGGTGACTGCTCGACCAGCGTACCGGTGCCGGTGGTGGTCGTGTTATCCGGCCGGACCAGGGTGAACTGGTTGTTCAGCAGCGAAATGTCCAGGCCGGTCAGCCCCAGCCCGTCGGCTCCGGCCGCCATGTTCCAGTAGCCTTGTTGCGCCAGGTCGGTTCCGGTACCGATCAGGTTGCCGAAGGCCAGGGTCGGTCCATCGTCCTCGAAGATCATGTGCGAGCCGATTTCGGCGGTCGTGGTAGAGGCTTGGCGCAGGGTAAAGCCACCGATGTCGAAGTCGGCGTGGGTATTGCCCTTGGCGTCCAGGGCCGCGCCGTTCTCGATCAGTACGCGGTTGTGGTCCGCGGTGGTGGTGTAGTCGATCTGGTAGCCGGCCTTGACGCCGGTGACGGTGGCCACTCCACCAGAGAAGCTGATGGCAATGCTCGGATCATTCACCGAACCGTCCGAGTTTTCGATCACCAGCCCGGTGGCGATGTTGATCACGCGAACATGGGTGATGGCCACCAACGTATCGTTGGCATAGCCATTGACGAAATTCGTGCCACTTTCAACCGCGGTGTTGAAGGCACTGATCTTGACCACGGCACTCTTGCCGCCTTGCAGCTGCACGACATCGAAATTGGCCGCCTTGGCATTGAACATCGCGGTGAAGTCGATGTTGGCTTCGAGATCGGCTTCGTTCTGATCCAGGTTGGGAATGGTCACGTCCTGCCTGGCGCCGGTGACGAAGGTAAAACGAATGCCTTCCTGTTCCGTGATCATCTGGCTGTTGGTGCCGAAGGTGGTCGGGCCACCCGCCTGGCTGGTGTTGATGGTGTCGCCGGTGTTGATGCTGGCGCCCGATGACTGGTCGGCGGGGTCTTTGCCGGTGGCGATGATCGTGGGGTCGGTGATCCGCAAGACTCCGCCGTCATCGACCACCGTCGGGTTGGCCTGGGTGAACATCAGGAACAGGTTCTGCCCGGAAGGCGCATTGGCCAGGCTGAACGTCAGGTCCTGGCTGGCGCCGATAAACACCTTGTTCAGCAGGTTGAGGGCATCGTCCGGGTTGCTCGCGTCCGGATGCTTGAGCGGCTGGTATTCCAGGGTCCAGATCTTGCCTCCCGATAGCGGTGACCCGGTTTCTTCGATATAGGCCGCGAACACGATCGCACCGTCAGGGCCTCCGGCGCGGCCCAGCAGGATGTTGTTGTTGCTATCGGTATAGAGAAGGATGCTGGTGCCATCGAGGGTGTCCAGGCCGCTGTCCAGGCCGTTGAGCGGCGCGCCCAGGCTGTCGGTGAAGCTGATATCGACATTGATCGCGCCGGGCGCCAGGTTGAGGGTGAAGGCATTGCTGCCGGTGTCGCCCACGGCGCCGGTATAACCGCTCAGGGCTGCATCCGTTGCGGTACCCGCGCCAAGGGCGGTCAACCGGGTGGCGAAGGCCGAGGGCAGGGCGGTCAGCAGGATGTCATTGTCGTCGGCATCCCCCGCAGGGGCTGGCGTGGCCGTGGCGTTCTGCAACCCGGCGGTTTCGTCCAGGGCAACGTTGACCCCGGTCGCCACCACGATCGGAGCGCCATCCGCGAGGGCGGTGATAGTCAGTGTGTCGTTGCTGGAGAAGGCGGGGTACAGATCGGCAGGGGTATCAGTGCTCAGGTCGTTCGTGGGGGATTGGGGTGTGGTCATGACATGCTCCTCGG
Organism: Pseudomonas sp. GW460-12-10-14-TSB1; assembly: GCF_017349775.1. NCBI lineage: Bacteria > Pseudomonadati > Pseudomonadota > Gammaproteobacteria > Pseudomonadales > Pseudomonadaceae > Pseudomonas > Pseudomonas sp. GW460-12-10-14-TSB1. Next base: position 15,404 of record NZ_JACNAC010000081.1, on the reverse strand, counting down.
CGGTTCCAGTCAGTGGGGCCGCACCCGGGCCCTCTGCTGGCAGATACCTCAACTATGGTGATGCGCCGGAGAATGCACATTGGCCGATACTCCTGGACCCTCTGGGAGTTTCAGACTATTTGCGAGGGGGATGGGCTGAGGCGAAGGCGCCGGTCCATTGCGTGCTCTTCACGCCTGGTGCTGCTTGAGCGTTCGGCGCGGCAAAAAAAACGAGGGCGGTTTCCAGGCCACCCTCGTTTTGGTTTGACGCGCCAGGTTTCAGACGCTGCTCAGGACAATGTCGGTATTGAGCAGATCGACCCCGAGCAGGGTGATGGTCGTCAGCTGTCCGCCGGTCTCGGCAATCGTCACGATGCTGTCGTTGCCGGCATTGTTGATCGACTGCACAGTGGCGCCCGGGTCACCAACGAGTACCACCGCATCCCGTTGGCCTGCTCCGGCATCGAAGCCGCTGACCTGGTACAGGTTCTCGGCGACCGACAGATCGATGTTGAAGGCATCCCGTTCACCGGCGGTGCCCACCAGCCTGAAGTCGAAGGTCTGGTCGCTCGGGTCGTTGGCGAACAGGTTGGCGTCGAACGCGCTCGTCGCCGTATCACCATCCTTGTCCGTCACCGTCGCGTTGAACGCCAGCTGGATATCGCTGGCCAGGCTCTGGATCTCCTTGATGAACTGGATCACCGGGACCTTGACCGTGCCTTTGCCCATGATGAGCTGGACCGCGTCGATCAAGTGGCTGCCATCCCACTGGACGGTGAAGGAGGTCTGGTTTCCGGCTTCCGCATGCAGATCGGCGGCCTGCACCTTGATGGGCGCGCCCGAGGTCGTGCCATTGTCGTAGTAGGCCGTGTAGTACAGCTCTTCGGTAGCCGGGTCGTAGCCCCCCACGGAGTTGTCGATGAAGATCTTCATGCTGGTCAACAAGGTTTCGGGGTTGACCACAAAGCTCTCGTCACCGGCATTGATGCCGGCCGTAGTATTGCCCTCCAGGTTGTTGTTGGCGACACCGATGCCCGAGGTACTGACGTTCATGGTCGATGAGCCGATGAACGATGGCAGCGGGTTGGTCTGCAGTTGCGCTTCGGTAGGGTCGGGCGCCCCGAGCCCGATACCGGTCAGGATGCTGTTATCGCCGGTTTGCGGCGCCAGCGGATTGGCGGCGAAGAACACCACATCTTCGCTGCCGATCATCAGCGTGCGCACCGGGTCCGGACCGCCGGCAGCCAGCGAGCCGTCGGCACTGCTGAGGACGATGGTCGAGCGGAAGCCTTCCTGCAGGTCCAGGGCATAGGTGCCATTGGCTTTGGCGGTCAGGGTGTAGTGGACGGTGGTGTTCGCGGTGGTCGCGTTGTTGTCGAAATCACCGGTCAAGGTTCCCGCGAATTGATAGGCGCCATTGGCGTCCGGTGACGGCGACTGCTCGACCAGCGTGCCGGTGCCGGTGGTGGTCGTGTTATCCGGCCGGACCAGGGTGAACTGGTTGTTCACCAGCGAGATGTCCAGGCCGGCCGCATTCAGCCCGTCGGCGCCAGACCCTATGCTCCAGTAGCCTTGTTGCGCCAGGTCGGTCCCGGTGCCGATCAGGTTGCCGAAGGCCAGGGTCGGCGTATCGTCATCGACCGTGATCACCAGCTTCTCGGCCGCGGCCGTCACCGTGTCGCCGTCCTTGTCGGTGGCTTGCAGCAGCGTGCCAAGGTTGATCGTGATGTCGTTCTCGTCGTTGCCCGCCGCGTGATCCAGCGGCTGCAGCAGGGTGAAGGCATAGGCCCCCACGGCACTAAGGCTGAAGGTGAACACATTGACTGCGCCAGCCTTGGCCGTCAGGGTGTCGCCCGCAACGCTGTAGGCCAGTGCCACCCCGCCCGAACTCAGGGCTGGCAGGCCGCTGGTGTTACTCGACAGGGAATAGCTCAGCGGTACATCGGCACCGGACTGGAAGACCCCGGTCACGCTGCCGCTGGCCACGGTGGCTACGCCGGCCACATCACCGATACCACCGGCAATGCCATTGGCCAGGCCGTCCTCGTCGACGGTGCCGGCCACGGCGGTTCCGGTCGCGGTTGGCGTGTCGTCATCGACGGTAATCACCAGTTTCTCGGCCGCGGCCGTCACCGTGTCGCCGTCCTTGTCGGTGGCCTGCAGCAGCGTGCCGAGGTTGAGGGTGATGTCGTTTTCGTTATTGCCTGCGGGGTGATCCAGCGGCTTGAGCAGGGCGAAGTTGTAGGCCCCCGCGGCGCTGAGGCTGAAGGTGAACACATCGACGGCGCCCGCCTTGGCGGTCAGGGTGTCGCCCAGGACGCTGTACACCAGTGCCACCCCGCCCGAGCTCAGGGCTGGCAGACCGCTGGTATTACTCGACAGGGAATAGCTCAGTGGCACGTCGGCCCCGGACTGGAAGATCCCGGTGACGCTGCCGCTGGCCGTGGTGGCTTCGCCAGCCACGTCGCCGACGCCACCGGCGATGCCATTGGCCAGGCCGTCTTCATCGACGGTGCCGGCTTCGGCGGTCCCGGTTGCCGTTGGCGTATCGTCATCGACGATGATCACCAGCTTCTCGGCCGTAGCCGTCACCGTGTCTCCGTCGCTGTCGGTGGCCCGCAGCAACGAGCCCAGGTTGATGCTGATGTCGTTCTCGTTATTGCCGGCCGGGTGATCCAGCGGCTTGAGCAGGGTAAAGCTGTAGGCACCCGCGGCGCTGAGGCTGAAGGTGAACACATCGACGGCGCCCGCCTTGGCGGTGAGGGTGTCGCCCAGGACACTGTAGACCAGCGCCACTCCGCCGGAGCTCAGCGCCGGCAGGCCGCTGGTGTCACTCAACAAGACATAGCTCAGCGGTACGTCGGCCCCGGACTGGAAGATTCCGGTGACGCTGCCGCTGGCCACCGTGGCTTCGCCGGCCACGTCGCCGACACCACCGGCGATGCCATTGGCCAGGCCGTCTTCGTCGACGGTGCCGGTCACGGCGGTTCCGGTCGCGGTGGGCGTGTCGTCATCGACGGTGATCACCAGTTTCTCGGCCGTAGCCGTCACGGTGTCGCCGTCCTTGTCGGCGGCTTGCAGCAGGCTACCGAGGTTGATGGTGATGTCGTTCTCGTCGTTGCCCGTCGCATGATCCAGCGGCTTGAGCAGGGTAAAGCTATAGGCGCCTGCCGTGCTGAGGCTGAAGGTGAACACATCGACGGCGCCCGCCTTGGCGGTCAGGGTGTTGCCGGCCACGCTGTAGACCAGGGCCACTCCGCCCGAACTCAATGCCGGCAGGCCGCTGGTATCGCTCGACAAGCTATAGCTCAGTGGCACATCGACACCGGACTGGAAGATCCCGGTGACGCTGCCGCTGGCCACGGTGGCCACGCCGGCCACGTCGCCGACGCCGCCAGCCACGCCGCTGGCCAGGCCGTCTTCATCGACGGTACCGGTCACGGCGGTTCCGGCCGCTGCCGGTCCATCGTCCTCGAAGATCATGTGCGAGCCGATTTCCGCGGTCGTGGTGGAGGCTTGGCGCAGGGTGAAACCACCGATATCGAAATCGGCGTGGGTATTGCCCTTGGCATCCAGGGCCGCGCCGTTCTCGATCAGTACGCGGTTGTGGTTCGCGGTGGTGGTGTATTCGATCTTGTAGCCGGCCTTGACGCCGGTGACGGTGGCCACGCCGCCCGCGAAGTTGATGGCAATGCTCGGATCATTCGCCGAGCCGTCGGAATTCTCGATCACCAGCCCGGTGGCGTTGTTGATCACGCGAACATTGGTGATGCCCACCACCGTATCGCCGGCATAGCCGTCGACGAAATCCTCCCCAGATTCAGCCGCGGTATTGAAGGCACTGATCTTGACCACGGCACTCTTGCCGCCTTGCAGCTGCACGATATCGAAATTGGCCGCCTTGGCATTGAACATCGCGGTGAAGTCGATGTTGTCTTCCTCATCGGCTTCGTTCTGGTCCAGGTTGGGAATGGTCATGTCCTGCCGGGCGCCGGTGACGAAGGTAAAACGAATGCCTTCCTGTTCCGTGATCATCTGGCTGTTGGTGCCGAAGGTGGTCGGGCCACCCGCCTGGCTGGTGTTGATGGTGTCGCCGGTGCTGATGTTGACGCCCGTCGACTGGTTGGCGGGGTCCTTGCCGGTGGCGATGATCGTCGGATCGGTGATCCGCAGGATCCCATTGTCATCGACCACCGTCGGGTTGGCCTTGGTGAACATCAGGAACAGGTTCTGCCCGGAAGGCGCATTGGCCAGGCTGAATGTCAGGTCCTGGCTGGCGGCGACGAACACTTTATTCAGCAGGTTGAGGGCATCGTCCGGGTTGCTGGCGTCCGGATGCTTGAAGGGTTGGTATTCCACGGTCCAGATCTTGCCGCCCGACAGCGGTGACCCGGTTTCCTCGATATAGCCGGCGAACACGATCGCACCGTCAGGGCCACCGGCCCGGCCGAGGACGATGTTGTTGTTGCTATCGGTATAGAGAAGGATGTCGATGCCATCGAGGGTGTCCAGCCCGCTGTCCAGGCCATCGAGCGGCGCGCCCAGGCCGTCGGTGAAGCTGACATCGATATTGGTCGCACCGGGCGCCGGGTTGAGGGTGAAGGCATTGCTACCGGTGTCGCCCACGGCACCGGTATAACCACTCAGGGCCGCGCCCGTTGCGGTACCCGCGCCAAGGGCGCTCAACCGGGCAGCGAAGGCCGAGGGCAGGGCCGTCAGCAGGATGTCATTGTCGTTGGCGTCTTCCGCTGGGGCTGAGGTGGCGGCGTTCTGCAACCCGGTCGTTTCGTCCAGGGCGACGTTGACGCCGGTCGCTACCACGAGTGGATCGCCAATCGCCAGGATGGTAATGGCGTCAGTGGTCAGGTTTTCTTGAAGGGTGGTCATGACATGCTCCTAGGCAGTTCTAGTTGATGGGGCCGGACCATGGCCCTTTGCTGGCAGATGTCACAACTATGGGGATGCGTCGCAGGCAGCACATTGGCCGATACTCCTAGGCCGTCTGGGAGTTTCAGCCTATGCGGCAGGGGGAAATGGGAGAGCGCTGGCGCCTGTTGCCTTATCGGTCCTCGGCGAATGCTTCCTCGATGAAGGCCTCCAGCTCCGTCTCTTCAAGCAGCTCGATGGAAAAATGCCCGAAGCGTTTCGGCAACCAGAGGATGCGGGTCCCGCTGGGCGACTGGAGATTGTCGCGCGACAAGGGTTTGCCGTTCTCGTCTTCCGGCTGCACACCCACGGCCAGCAACTCGTCGTAGGCGGCCTCGATGTCCGGGGTGCAATAGCAGTGACGGTAGATCGTGCCTTCGCCGTTGCTGTCCATCAGCGCCTTGAGATTGCCGCTGAAGGGTTGCACCAGCATCAGGCGCTCCGTGCCGAACATGACGATTGCATAACGCACATGCAGACCGTCGCGCTGCCAATCCAGGGTCTTGGAAATCCTCGCGCTGAAGACCCGGGCGTAATACGCACAGGCTTGCTCGAGGTCTTTGACCAGAACATCCACGTGGCTGAACTTCAATTTCATGATCTCTCCTGACGAAAAAGGCAGCAGGGGTGCTGCACCGATTTTGAGAATCCTCTGATTCATCCCTTGCAGTGGCCCTGCGTAGACTGCCGCCCCTACGCCGATTCCCACCAAGGGAAGCTGCACCGCCAATCTGCACTCGGATCGAGGAGAAACGTTTTGAAAACGCTACGACAGGTGGGGCTGCTTGCACTGACCTTGGGGGGCATCGTGGGAACTTCCGCTGACGCAGCGGATTATTGCGGCACGCCTGACTATGGCTCACCGAACAATCCGTCGATCATTGCCAGTCTTCCAGCCATTACAACTTTGAAGTACGCCCCCATTGGCGGGGTAATGGCGTCCTACCAAGTAACAGTCGGACGCCGTTCTGGAGGATGGGCATGGTGCACCAAGTCCCAATGGGGATTGGCCGAAGTTGTGACCAGCCTTGTATCAAGAGGCAGTCCAGGACTTTACGACTCTGGTGTGCCTGGGGTCGGCATTCGCATTGGGCACCTTGCCACCTCTAACTGGTCCAGCCCCAGTTTTCCACCTTTTACCTATACCGGGTTAAGTTCGGCCACCCTCTTTTTTTTCGATAGATTGAGCATAGAGTTTGTGCGTACAGATATCGGGGTTGGAAAGGGCGATATACCTTCCTTCAACTACAAGACCAGTTTTTTTATCGACACCAGCTACACCACGCCGAGGCGAGCGGTTTATCCCATCGAAGGAACGAGCCTTAAAACCAAGCTTGAACATAATGCCTTCTTCAGTACCTGCTACACCCCCAAGAGCAGTACCGAGGTCAATATGGGGCGTCCCGCGGCAGAGCAAGTAAAACGCGGGTCGGTCCAGGACTTTCCATTCGCCCTGGATGTGGTTTGCAACGGCCTCAATCCCACGGTCAAGCCACCGGTGAAGGTCTATTTCGAGGGCAACTCCGTTCGGGATGGCTTGTTGAATCTGAACGGTGTCGGCCAGCCTGGCGTGGCCAAAGGCGTTGCCATCTCACTGTCCAACGACAAGAACGTGGCACTGCCATTCAGCAAAGCCAAGGCCGTAGCCCTGGATTGGCAAGCCAGCGGTCCCGGCACCGAGATGTACCGCTTTGCCGCAAAGGCGCGCTATGTCCCCACAGGTACAGAAGTCGCCGCCGGCAAGGCCGATGCAACGCTGACCTATGTACTGGAATACAACTGAGCGCGTTTCCCGCCCCGGAACGCACGAAAAAGCCACTCGCCGGAGTGGCTTTTTTGTGCCCGGGCTGCCTGGCCTGCACGCCGTTGTCAGGGCGTGCGCAGTGCCAGCGCCGGGTTCGACTCCGCCTTCCAGGACCCGCCCAGCGCTGTGTACAGGTTGACCTCGGCGATCAGCTGCGCCAGCCGGTCATTGATCAGCCCCTGTTGCGCGCTGAACAGCGAGCGTTGCGCGTCGAGGAACACCAGGTTGCTGTCGACGCCGGTGCGGTAGCGGTGTTCCGCCATCCGGTAATAGTCCTGGGTGGCTTCTACCAGGCTGCGCTGGGCGTCGAGCTGATCGCTGTAGGTCTGGCGCGCGGCGAGGCCGTCGGCGACTTCCTGGAAGGCGGTCTGGATCGACTTTTCGTACTGCGCGACGCTGATGTCCTTCTGCAGCTTCGCGTAGTCGAGGCTGGCCCGCAGGCTGCCGGCATTGAAGATCGGCAGGTTGATCTGCGGCTGGAAGGCCCAGCTGCCGGAGCCGCCCTTGAACAGTCCGGCCAGTTCCAGGCTGGAGGTGCCGGCGTTGGCGGTCAGGCTGACGCTGGGGAAGAAGGCGGCGCGCGCCGCGCCGATATTGGCATTGGCGGCCTTGAGCTGGTATTCGGCCTGGAGGATGTCGGGACGGCGTTGCAGCAGGTCCGAGGGCAACCCGGCCGGAACCTGGGCAATCAGGTCGCTGGCCAGCGGCCGCGCCGGCAGCGAGTCGGCGACCTGGGTGCCCACCAGCAGGGTCAGGTTGTTCAGGTCCTGGGCCACCTGGCGCTGGTAGCGGGCCAGGTTGGCGCGGGCGGTTTCGACGCTGGTCCGGGCCTGGCTCACATCCAGGGCCGAGACCTTGCCGGCCTCGGCACTGCGGCTGGTCAGGCGCAGGCTTTCCTCATCGGCGACCAGGGTCTTGGCGGTCAGCGCCAGCAGTTCCTGGTCGGCGCGCCAGGTCAGGTAGGCGCCGGCGACGTTCGCCACCAGGCTGAGCTGGGCGCTGCGCCGGGCTTGCTCGGTGGCCAGGTAGCTCATCAGGGTCTGTTCGGTGAGGCTGCGCACCCGGCCGAAGAAGTCCAGTTCATAGGCGCTGACCCCCAGGGTGACCGAATAGGACGACTTGATCAGCGACTTGCCGGTGCCGGTCACGTCCCCCGGCACGCGCTGGCGTGAGCCGGCGCCGGTGGCGGACACTGCGGGAAACAGGTCGGCGCGCTGGATCCGGTACTGGGCCTGGAAGGCTTCCACATTCAAGGCCGCGACCCGCAGGTCGCGGTTGTTGATCAGGGCGCTACGGATCAGCGTCTGCAGCTCAGGGTCATGGAACAGGCTGTGCCAGTCCGCTCCTTGTTCTGCAAATGCCGTGGCTTGAGTGGCATAAGCCGGGCCCTGCGGGTACTGGGAGCTAACCGGCGCCGCGGGCTGCCGGTAGTCCGGTATCAGCGAGCAACCGCCCAGCACCAAAACAAGGCTCACCAGGGACAGCGGGGACTTACTCATTGAACAGCCTCATCTACAAAAGCCGCGGCGGCGTCGCCCCGGGCGGGTTGAAAAGCGGGCAGGGCGCCGCTCAGGCGCCGACCATCCATTTCGCCAGGCCGTGCCGGCCGCTGACCCCGAGCTTGGCGGCGGCGCGCTTGAGGTAGGTTTCCACCGAGCTGTTCTTGACGCTCAGCCGCTCGGCCATTTCCGGCACCGTGCCGCCGGTCAGCAGGCCCAGGCAGACCTCTTTCTCCCGCGCCGACAAGGTGATGTCGCCCAGGCACAGCCGCTCGTTGAATTCCCGTTGCAGCGGCGATTGCTCGACCGCCGCCAGCGGTCTGCCGGGCGCGAGGCCGAGGTTTTTCTGGCAGGCCTGGCGGTTGATCTGGGCATGGCGCTCCACCAGCGGCAGCAGGGTTTGCGAGAGGCTCTTGAGAAACGACAGCTCGGCCAGGGAAAACAGCCGTTGCGCAGGGGGGCGCAGGAAGGTGATGACACAGCGGCGATTGGCTTTGCGTGACACCAGATGGCACTGGTGGGAGAGGTAACGCGGGTGTTTGCTGGAGGTCTGGGCGTTCATCTGGATCAGCAGCGAGTCGTTCATCTCGATCATCTTTTCCAGCAGCGGATGATCGTCCTGGTACTGCGAGGGCTGGGTCGGCGGCAGTGCTTCCTCGAGCCCGGCACTGCCCAGCGGCTTGATCTCGAGAATGCTCGCCTGGCGTTCGTCGAGGGACCATTGGGCGAGTTCGACCCGCTGCACAGGCACCAGCTTGTCCACCAGGTGCAGCATCTTCGCCGCAAACAGCCCATGGCCGGTGCTGGAAATCAGCTCCCCCAATTCGTTGTAGAAATGCGCACTGTCTATGTTGCGAATACTGCTGGTCAGACTCATATCCCTATCATCCCTGATGTAGACAGATCGTCGAACGGTTGGCGTCGGCGGCCACCACCCGTCCTTGCAACGAATGTCCGTGGCCGAGATTTTTCATTTAATCCCGCGGGTTTACCCAGCGTCTGTAGCTGAAAGCGGGGACACAAGCTGCCATAAAGTCCGCGTTGTTAATTTGACGAATTTTGCCCCAAAGGGCGGTTTTGCCAGAGGCGTGGATGATCGGGTTTTTAAGATAGTTCTTTGATATTCATAGGATTTATCTGATCGGACGGTACTTTCTACCCTGGGCGCCGTCCGGAACCTGTGGTGGATGTCCTACACGCTTTTAAGCCTTTGAATCGAGAATTATTAGCTAGTACGTGCGCGCAGACCGGTCCCCGAGCTGGCGGGAAGTCAATTTTCGACTACCCATTCATCCCGGCTCGAGCCGCTCGGTCGCGGGCTGGGCTGTCCGGGTTTCAGGTGACAGACAGGTCGCCAGGGCGCTGGTTAAATCCGTGGATGCCTCCGATACCAGGCGCTGCCGGGCTCTGCTCAGGGCATGCCTCAGGGTATGGACACTTCACATGAGAAGGATCTTATGAAGCTTTTTTCCGTAGCCGCCCCAGGTGCGTTTGTCGCGATCGAGAACCCTTGCCGCCAGCCCGGACGTGCTATGGCTGTGTGTGTCCGGGAGGGCCGGCCATGAGCCCGACCAAGCTTGAGTCACAAGCCTTTGCCCTGACCGCCGCCCAGCGCGATATCTGGCTCGACCAGCTGAGCCGGGGCGATTCGCCGCTGTACAACATCGGCGGTTACGTCGAGCTTGCCGGGCCTTTCAGCGCCGAGCTGATACAGCAGGCCATCGAGCTGCTGGTGCGCAAGCACGATGCCCTGCGCACCGTGCTGCTGCCCGACGCCGGCAGCGACGGCCTGCCTTTGCAGCGCTTCGTCCAGGCCATGCCGGTCGAGGTGCCGCTGGAGGACCTGAGCGCCCACCCCGAGCCGCTGGCGGCCGCCCAGGCCTTGATCCGGCAACGCATGGAACAGCCGTACCGCTTCGATGGCGGCCCGCTGTTCCGGTTTTTCCTGGTCCGCCTGGATGCCCGCCATCACCTGCTGGGCACCCAGGCCCACCACCTGATTCTCGACGGCTGGGGCTTTGGCCAGATGCTGCAATCCCTGGGCGGGATCTACAGCGCGCTGCAGACCGGACGCCGCCCAGAGCTGTCGGCGCCGTCCTATGTCGAGTTCATTCGCGACGATGCGCGCTACCACGACTCGCCGCGTTACCTGCGCGACCGGGCGTACTGGCAGGACAAGTACCGCACGCTGCCCGAGCCGCTGCTGATGCCGCGGTATCGCGAGCGTTTCGCCAGGGAGGCCGCGGCTGCCGGCGACACTCCGAGCAACAATTTGCTGCAGCCGTTCCCCACGCATTTGCACGAGCGCATGAAACAGTGGGCGAAAACCTGCCAGGCCTCGGCATTCCACGTGCTGCTGGCGGCCCTGTACGTCTATTTCACCCGCACCTTGCAGCGCGACGAGTGGGTAGTGGGGTTGCCGATTCTCAACCGTTCCAATGCCCGCTTCAAAAACACCCTGGGGCTGTTCACCCAGGTCAGCGCGGTGCGTTTCCGCTTCAGCCAGGACCTGCCGTTCGGCGAGCTGGTGCGAGCGGTGCGCGATGTGCTCAAGCAGGATTTCCGCCACCAGCGCTTCCCGCTGAGCGAGATGAACCGCTCCCTCGGCCTGCTGCGCGAGGACCGCGGGCAACTGTTCGACCTGTCGCTGTCCTACGAGCAGGACGACCACGATTACCGCTACGGCGAGGCGCTGGGGCATTCGGTCAAGGTCTGCAACGGGCACGAGCCGCTGCCCCTGGCCATCCACCTGCGCAGCAACAGCTACAACGACAAGGCGTGGATGCATTACCTCTACAACGAGGCGTATTTCCAGGGCGGGGAAATCGAAGCCCTGGCCGAACGCCTGGTGCATGTGCTGGAGCAGGGGCTGGCCGACACCCGCCTGTCGATCGCCGAGTTCTCGCTGCTCAGCGCCCGCGACACGGCCCGGTTGCAGGAGTGGAACGCCAGCGGCCGGGCGCCGGCCTGCACCCAGCCGTTGCACGCCCACATCGAAGCCCAGGCGCAAGCGCGGCCACAGGCATTGGCGGCGGTCTGCCTGGGGCAGTCGCTGACCTATGCCGAGTTGAACCGACGGGCCAACGCTTTGGCCCATCACCTGCGGTCGCTGGGCGTGCAGCCCGATGACCGAGTGGCCATAGTCGCCCGCCGTGGCCTCGACACCCTGGTCGGCCTGCTGGCGATCCTCAAGGCCGGGGCCGCCTATGTGCCGATCGACCCGGCCCACCCGGCCGAACGCCTGAACTATCTGCTGGAGGACAGCGCGCCGCTGGCGGTGCTGACCCAGGCTGAATTGCTGGCGCGCCTGCCGACCCTGAGCGTGCCGGTGATCGATCTTGGCTCGGACGACTGGCGGGAGCAGCCGCAGACCAATCCGCAGGTCCCCGGGCTGACCCCGGCGCACCTGGCTTATGTGATCTACACCTCCGGTTCCACCGGTTTGCCCAAGGGGGTGATGGTCGAGCACCGCACCCTGGCCAACCTGGTGGACTGGCACTGTTCGGCCTTCGACCTGGGGCCGGGCGGCCAGACCAGCAGCCTCGCCGGTTTCGGTTTCGACGCCATGGCCTGGGAAGTCTGGCCGGCCCTTTGCAGCGGCGCGACCCTGCACCTGCCGCCGCCCCACGACGGCAACGAAGACATCGAGGCGCTGCTCGACTGGTGGCGTGCCCAGCCGCTGGACGTGAGTTTTCTGCCGACCCCGGTGGCCGAGTACGCCTTCAACCAGCGCCGGGGCCATCCGACCCTGCGTACCTTGCTGATTGGCGGCGATCGCCTGCGCCAGTTCGCCGAGGACCCGGGGTTTGCCGTGATCAACAACTACGGCCCCACCGAAGCCACGGTGGTCGCCACCTCCGGGCGGGTCGCGGTCGGCCAGGGCCTGCATATCGGCCGCCCCATCGACTACACCCGGGTCTATCTGCTGGACGAGCAGCGGCGCCCGGTGCCGGTGGGCGTGGCGGGGGAGCTGTATGTGGCCGGCGCCGGGGTGGCGCGGGGGTACCTGAACCGTCCCGAACTGACCGCCGAACGTTTCCTCGATGATCCCTTCAGTGATGAACCTGTCATTGAAGGGCAGCGCGCACGCATGTACCGCACCGGCGACCTGGCGCGCTGGCTGGCGGACGGCAGCCTCGAGTACCTGGGGCGCAACGACGACCAGGTGAAGATCCGCGGCATGCGCATCGAACTGGGGGAGATCGAAAGCGCCCTGGCCGCTGTGGGCGGCGTGCAAGAGGCGGTGGTCCAGGCCCGCGACGGGCGCCTGCTGGCGTACTTCACTGAACAGTCCGGCCCGCAGCAGCCACTGGAAATCAACCAGCTGCATGCCCAGCTGCAAAGCCATTTGCCGGACTACATGCTGCCCGCGGCCTATGTGCGGCTGGCGGCGCTGCCGCTGACCGCCAATGGCAAGCTCGACCGCCGGGCCTTGCCGGTGCCGGGGCAGGAAGCCTTTATCAGCCGTGGCTACGAGGCGCCCCAGGGCGCGGTGGAAACCCGGCTGGCAGAGATCTGGGCGGCACTGCTGCAGGTCGAGCGGGTGGGGCGCCAGGATCATTTCTTCGAGCTGGGCGGGCATTCGCTGCTGGCAGTGACCCTGGTGGAGCGCATGCGCCAGGCCGGGTTGCAGGCCGATGTGCGGGTGCTGTTCGACCAGCCGACCCTGGCCAGCCTGGCGGCGGCGGTGGGCGACACCCGGGAGGTCGAGGTGCCGGCCAACCGCGTTGTCCCGGACTGCCTGCGAATCACCCCGGACATGCTGGTGCTGGCGCAACTGGACCCGTCGAGCATCGAGCGCATAGTCACTACGGTGCCCGGCGGCGTGGCCAATGTGCAGGAGATCTACCCCCTGGCGCCGTTGCAGGAAGGGCTGCTCTATCACCATATGACCGAGGCGCGCGATCCTTACCAGCAGCACGCGATGTTCGCTTTCGACAGCCTGCAGCGCCTGGATGCCTTTGCCCAGGCCCTGCAACAGGTGATCGCGCGGCACGACATCCTGCGCACTAGCCTGGTCTGGGAAGGGCTGGAGCAACCCATGCAGGTGGTCTGGCGCCAGGCCCGGCTGCAACTCGAGGAAGTGCTGCCGGACCCGGAGGGCGGCGATATCGCCGAGCAGTTGCGCGAGCGCCTGGACCCAGGCCTGCGTCCGCTGGACCTGGGGCGGGCGCCGATGATGGCCCTGGCCTACAGCGAAGACCCGCGGAACCGGCGCTGGGTCGGCATGCTGCGCTTCCATCATCTGGTCAACGACGCCACCTCCACCGGCGTGCTGCTGGAGGAAATCCACGCCCATCTGCAGGGCCGGGCCGAGCAGTTGCCGGAGGCGGTGCCCTATCGCCGTTATGTGGCGCAGACCCGCCTGGGCAGTCGCGACGAGGAACACCAAGCCTTCTTCCGCGAGTGGCTGGCGGACGTCGACGAGCCGAGCCTGGCCTTCGGCCGGCTGGAGCGCAAGACCGCGGGCGACGAGCATGAAAAAGTCGAATGCCAGTTGACTCCGACCCTGGCCCGACGCCTGCGCGGCCAGGCCCGGGCCGAGGGGGTGAGCGCGGCGAGCGTCTTCCACCTGGCCTGGGCCCTGGTCCTAGGGCGCCTGTGCGGGCGCGAGGATGTGGTGTTCGGCACGGTGCTGCTGGGGCGCCTGCAGGCTGGCGCCGGGGCGGATCGGGCCCTGGGCATGTTTATCAACACCTTGCCGCTGCGCCTCGACCTGGCCGGGCAGACTGCGGCGGATGCCGTTCGCGAAACCCACAGGCGCTTGAGCGCCTTGCTCGCCCACGAACACGCGCCACTGGCACTGGCCCAGCGCTGCAGTGGCGTGGCCGCGCCGACGCCGCTGTTCAACAGCCTGCTCAATTACCGTCATGGGCAGGCTGCGGATGGGCAGGACTTACTGGGCGATTTGCCGGGCATCCAACTGCTCGGCAGCGAAGACATCCTCAGCTACCCCCTGATGCTGTCGGTGGACGACCTGGACGAGGGTTTCAAACTGAGCGCCATGGCGCCCCGCAGCCTGGGGCCGCAGCGCCTGCTGGACACCCTGCAAACCGTGCTCGACGGCCTGGTGCAGGCCCTGGAGCAATCGCCACAGACCGTGCTGCGCCAGCTGCCGGTATTGCCGCCGGCCCAGCTGCACCAGTTGCTGGTGGAGCTCAATGCCACCGAAGTGGATTACCCCCGCGAGCAGACCCTGCACGGGCTGTTCGAGGCACAGGTACGCCGCACGCGGGACGCCGTGGCCTTGCAGTTCGAGAATCAACAGTTGACCTATGCCCAGCTCAACCAGCGCGCCAATCAGCTGGCCCATCATCTGCGCGAACTCGGCGTGCAGCCCGATACCCGGGTCGGCATCTGCGTCGAGCGCAGCCTGGAGCTGGTGATCGGCCTGCTGGGGATTCTCAAGGCCGGCGGCGCCTATGTGCCGCTGGACCCGGGTTATCCGCAGGAACGCATCCACTACATGCTGCAGGACAGCGCGCCGCTGGCGGTGCTGGTGCACGGCGCGACCCGCGAGTTGCTGGCCGGGGTGGCGGCCGAGCTGATCGACTTCGACCGCTGCACCTGGCAACAGCAACCCGCGGACGACCCGCTGGTCCCTGGACTGAATGTCACGCACCTGGCCTATGTGATCTACACCTCCGGCTCCACCGGCCTGCCCAAGGGCGTGATGATCGAGCACCGCGGCCTCGGCAACCTGATGCACTGGGGCTCGCAGATCTGCCCGGATGCGCAGCAGGGGGCGTTGTTGCAGCGCGCGCCGTTCAGCTTCGACGGTTCGGTCTGGGAGCTGTTCTGGCCTTTGACCAATGGCATGCGCCTGGTCCTGGCGCGGCCTGACGGCCACCGCGAGCCGGCGTACCTGGCGCAGACCATCCGCGAGCAGGGCATTACGGTGATCAAGTTCGTCCCGGCGCTGCTCCAGCAGTTCCTCGAACTCGACGAAGTCAGCCAGTGCAGCAGCCTGACCGACGTGTTCAGCGGGGGCGGCGAACTCACCGCGGCCATCGCCCGGCGCTTCCAGCAGCTGTTGCCACAGGCGCGGCTGCACAACGTCTATGGCCCTACCGAAGCCACGGTGGACAGCACTGCCTGGACCCTCGAACCCGGGGCGCCGGTGCCGGATATCCAACTGCCAATCGGCCGGCCCATCGGCAACACCCGCCTGTACGTGCTGGACGATCACGACCGGC
>NZ_JACNAC010000080.1:0-21641 GCF_017349775.1 Pseudomonas sp. GW460-12-10-14-TSB1 | reverse complement strand
TTTGTTGCGCAAGCGCCTGCTCGGCCTGTTGTTGGTCGTGTTCGGTGTTTCGCTGATTACCTTTGCAATTTCGCACTTGATTCCGGGCGATCCTGCCCGACTGATCGCTGGTGACCGTGCCAGCGATGCCTTGGTGGCCGGCATCCGTCATCAGCTGGGATTGGATCTGCCGCTGTATCAACAATACGGTCGTTATCTGATGGACCTGCTGCACGGAGACCTGGGCACCTCGATACGCACCAGTCGTCCCGTTCTGGAAGACTTGCAAGCGTTCTTCCCGGCAACCCTGGAACTGGCGCTGGTAGCGCTGGTGCTGGCGGTCCTGGTCGGCATCCCGCTTGGCGTGCTGTCAGCGGTTTATCACAATCGGGCCATTGACCAGATTGCCCGTACCCTCGCGGTCACCGGAATTTCCACGCCGGCCTTTTGGCTCGGTCTTGGTGCAATCGTTCTGTTCTACGGTCACCTTGGCTGGCTGCCCGGTGGTGGCCGGTTGTCCGAAGGGCTGGCGCCGCCGCCGACAATCACCGGTTTTTATCTGATCGACTCGCTGCTCGCCGGTGATGGCCGACTGTTTCTCGATGCTGCGGAGCACCTGATTCTTCCCGCCGCAACGCTGGGGTTCGTGACCTTGGGTGTCGTCGCACGACAGATTCGTTCAGCCATGCTTGATCAACTGGGTGAAGACTATATCCGCACCGCACGCGCCTATGGTCTGTCCCGATGGACCGTGATCCTGCGCCACGCACTGCCCAACGCCCTGATTCCTTCGGTGACCGTCCTCGGGTTGACCCTGGGTGATTTGCTGTATGGCGCGGTGCTGACCGAAACAGTATTTGCCTGGCCTGGCATGGGCGCCTATGTCGTCAAGTCGATCCAATCGCTGGACTTCCCCGCGGTGATGGGCTTCGCCATTCTGGTTTCGTTCATCTACGTGCTGTTGAACATGGCCATCGATCTTTTGTACCGCGTGATCGACCCACGCATCGGCGAGGTGAATTGACATGTCCGTAACCCTGACGGCAGCGCGCCGCCCGCGCTGGAGCGAAAAAACCGCCTACCTGGCCTACCAGATCCGCCGGAGCCCGCTGACCATGGCTGGCCTGGCGATCACCTCGATCGTGTTGCTGTGCATGATCTTCGCCCCTTGGCTCGCCAGCCACGATCCCAACGCCCTGAACCTCTCCGAACGCCTGGCGCCGCCGTCCAGCGACCATTGGTTCGGCACCGACGAAGTCGGCCGCGACCTGTTCAGCCGCGTGCTGTTCGGTAGCCAACAGTCGGTGGGCGTCGGCCTGTTCGTGGCTTTTGCCTCCTGCTTCATTGGCGGGTTGCTGGGATGTTTTTCGGGAGTGATCGGTGGTCGTTTCGACGCATTAATCATGCGTCTGATGGACATCATGCTGTCGGTGCCGTCGCTGGTACTGATTATGGCCCTGGCGGCTGCGTTGGGCGCGAGCCTGTTCAACGCCATGCTGGCGATTACCCTGGTGCGAATTCCGTCCTATGTGCGGCTGGCCCGTGGCCAGGCCTTGAGCATCCGGCAGATGGGGTACGTCAAGGCCGCCCAGACCTTCGGGGCCGGACGCTGGCACCTGGTGCACTGGCACGTGGCACGCAACGCGATGCCTCCATTGCTGGTGCAACTGAGCCTGGATATCGGCAGTGCGATCCTCATGGCCTCGGCCCTGGGCTTTATCGGCCTGGGGGCACAACAACCCACGGCCGAGTGGGGCGCGATGGTCGCTACCGGGCGTAACTACATCCTGGATAACTGGTGGTACTCGACCTTTCCGGGTCTGGCGATTCTGATCACCGCCACCGGCTTCAACCTGCTGGGCGATGGCGTGCGCGATCTGCTCGATCCACGGCAACAGGGGAAATGACCATGCACACTTCGAGTCCTGTACTGGCCATCGACAACCTGAGCCTGGAATTCCCGGCTTACAAAAATAACGTCAAGGCTCTGAACGGCGTGTCGTTGCACGTCAATCCCGGCGAAATCGTCGGCGTGGTGGGCGAGTCGGGATCGGGCAAGTCGGTCACGGCGATGCTCAGTATGCGATTGCTGCCAGAGCGCAGTTATCGGATCACCGCCGGCAGCTTGAGCATGCTCGGTCGCGACATGCTGGCGGCTCCTGAAAAGGAGCTGCTACAGATTCGTGGGCGCGATGCCGCGATGATTTTCCAGGAGCCGATGACGGCCCTGAACCCGACCCGGCGCATCGGTCGGCAAATGCTCGACGTGATCATCCATCACCAAAAGATCAGCGCCGCCGAAGCCCGTCTCAAGGCAATTGCATTGTTGCGCGACATGCACATCGCCAGCCCGGAGCACGTATTGGAGAGTTACCCTTTCGAGCTGTCCGGAGGCATGCGGCAACGGGTGATGATCGCGCTGGCGTTCTCCTGTGAACCGCAACTGCTGATCGCCGACGAGCCGACCACCGCCCTCGACGTTACCGTGCAACGCCAGGTGCTGTTGCTGCTGCGGGAAAAAGCTCGGCAACGAGGCACCGCCATTCTGCTCATCACCCATGACATGGCCTTGGTTTCGCAGTTCTGCGACCGGGTGTACGTGATGTATACCGGCGCGGTGGTTGAAGAGGGCGGCACCGTCGAAGTGATGGGCAACCCGCAACATCCCTATACGCAAGGGTTGCTCAGTGGCCTTCCAGAAATGGTCGAGCCGGGTCAGCCGCTGCTGACCATCCCCGGTCAAGTGCCAAACCTGGCGTCTTTGCCTGTGGGCTGCACCTTTCAGGAGCGTTGCCCCAATGTCATGCCGGTTTGTAGCAAACGCCCGAACCTCAACAGCATTAACGGTAATGAGCAACGTAAAAGTGCGTGCTGGTTACCGGTCAAGGAGCTTTCGTGATGAACAATGCCGTCATTCATACCGCCTCCCAAACGGCACCCACGATTCTCCAACTTGACGACGTTCGCGTCCGTTTTCCCATCAGTAATGATTGGCTCGGTCGACCGCGAGGATATGCCCACGCCCTGAACGGCATTGACCTTCAGGTACGGGCGGGAGAGACCCTGGGGATTGTGGGCGAGTCAGGCTGTGGCAAAAGCACATTGGCGCAGCTCTTGATGGGTTTGGTGCCGCCCAGCAGCGGTGAGCTGAACTGGGTTAGTCGCGGCGGCGGCGAGGGCAGCAGCAACGTTCAAATTGTTTTCCAGGACCCACAGTCTTCGCTTGATCCACGCTTGCCTATCTGGAAAATCATCACCGAGCCGTTATACGCCCGAGGTCACGCCTCCCGTGCGCAGATGCGCGATGTGGCGGCCCGGGTCGCGGCCCAAGTCGGCATCCGCCCGGAATACCTGGACCGCTTTCCCCACCAGTTTTCCGGTGGTCAGCGACAGCGGATTGCCATTGCCCGAGCCCTTTCATCAGACCCGGATATTATTGTCCTGGACGAGCCGACATCGGCGCTGGACATTTCGGTTCAGGCACAGATCCTTAACCTTCTGGCGGAGTTACAACGCGCTCGCAACCTGACGTATATCCTGATTTCCCACAACGTCTCAGTAGTCCGTCATATGGCAAACCGGGTAGCGGTGATGTACCTGGGGCAAATCGTTGAGCTTGGCAGCGCAGCCCAGGTTCTCGATCAGCCACGCCATCCCTATACCCGCTTGTTGCTCGAAGCAGTACCACGACTAGGCGTGCCGCTGCATGCCGAACAGGTTGCGGCGCCTACCGAATTGCCAGGGAACCGTCGGCTACCGAGTGGCTGCTTCTTCCGCGAACGTTGCAGCCTGTGCACCCTTGGCTGCGAAAAGCCCCAGGCCTTGCTGGAGGATGAGCAGCAGCGCGTGCGGTGTCATTTACAGAGCTGATAATTTCCAGGAGTGCGCGGAACACTCGATGGTAGCAGCGGCCCGAGGCGATGGGCCTCTGGAATGGGGCATACAGGCCATCCGACAAGATCGCGGAAGGGTTCGAACCGCGCTCTTGTCGGTGCCTGTCTACAAGCTTTGCAGATCAATCGCCGGGGATGCCTTGCAGGTCGCGGATCATCTGTTCGATGACTTGTCCTGCATGTTCGCCATAGGCTGCGGCGTCCATGTCGATCCGCCCTGAAATATGCTCGGTGTGCTCATCCAGGGTGATTTCGAAAGCCACGCGGCAGGTATCGTTCGGCAATAGCCGCAGGCTCATCCACTGGTTGTCGCCCAGGGCGATGCGGTTGCCTTCGCTGCGTGAGTTCCAAGCGTTGAACAGCTGGGGAAACGGCAGTTCGAAGCCGGCGGTGCGCGTAGACATGCCCTCGGGATACAAGGCTGCCGGTTCTATGTCCTGACGAGCCGCGGCATTGATCACCGCCCGCTGCACGCGCTTGATCACGGCTGCCAATGGTTCGCCGGGCTCATGCCGGGTACTGATCGGGATGGTATTGGACAACGGCCCCACCAGCGTCTGGGCCGCAGCTCCCGGGCGGTTGGCGAAGGGGACGCCGGTCACCACGGTGGCAACGCCGCTGACTGCACTGATTGCCCGTTGGTAGATGGCCAACAGCAGCACGAACGGCGTCACGCGCTGGACTCTGGCATATTCCAGAACCCTGCTGCGCGGCACGTCGGAGGTGAACTTCAGGCTCTGCATGCGCCCCATGCCGCCACTGCCTTTAGTGCGCAGTGCATCGAGCCCGTAGGGCCCCGTCCCCGGGTAGATCTCAAGCTGTTGCGCCGCGCTTACTGGTTGCTCCGGCAGGTGCTGCATCCGGCAATAGTCGTTCCAGGCGCTGCAAGATACCGGGGGCTGGTCCAGGTAATGCCGGGCGATATCCTCCAGCAGCAGGTCAATCGACGCGCCATCGCAGGTATAGATCCAGAAGCCGATCCAGATGTGCAGGCCAGCCTCGTCTACCGCCGAGGCGATGCGCAGTCCGGGTTCGGCGGCTTGCCTGGCCCGGTAGGCCAGGAAGTCCTGGTCGGTGACTGCTGCCTGCACCTTGCCCAATTGCTCGCGCAAGGCTTGGTGCAATGCCTGTTCGCTGGGAGCTCGGCCGACCAGTTGTTCTCCTTCGATGTCGAACCGGGCCGCCAGGATCGGATGCCGGGCCAGGGTCTGGGCCACGGCGTCGAATACTTGTTCCTGGCAACACTGCGCGCTGAAGTCCAGACGCAGCGCGCCGGAATAGGCGCGCCCTGTCTGGTCAAGCATCGCCCCGGTCCATTTTTCCCGCAGCCCCGCGACGCTGGAAAGCGTCGTGAGGGGTCCCTTGAAGGGGGGGATCAGGTAGTTCTGATGCATGACGATAACCTACGGCTGGGGGCTCGATGGGGCCGGCTCGAGAGCCAGGGCATTGCGTCCGGCCCAGATCAGCAGGGCACCACCGATCATCGCCAGCGCCGACAGGGCGAAAGCGCTGACGAAACCATTGGCCGCGATGGTCGGCACTCCACTGCTGTCGGAGACGGCCAGGGCCACGGCAGCCAGCAGGGTGACCCCGAACACCTGGAACAACTGCTGGATGGTGGTGGTGATACCCGACCCGGCACCGGCGTCCGCCTCGCTCAGGTCGCTGGTGGCCAACGACTGGGCGACCGGTGCGACACACCCGAAGCCGATGGAGGTGACCAGCATGGCCGGGAGCATTCCCAGCCAGTAGCTATGCAGGGGTACGCCGAAGGCGAACAGTGCAAACCCCAGCGCCGAGGTTGCCAGGCCGACAACGGCTGCCGTCTGCGGATTCCAGCGCTGCATGACGAACTGCGAAAGGAAGATGCCAGGGAAGAAACCCAGGCAGAAGGGCAGCCAGGCCAGGCCAGTCTGCATCGGGCTCAGGCCGAGGTAGTCTTGCAGCAACAGCACGCCCAGGTAGAACAGCGCGCCGGAGGTCGCTGCCAGGATGGCCACGATGGCGTAGCCGGCCAGGCGGGGAGAGCGGGTCATCAGGCGTGCGGGAATAATGCCGTTTTCCGAGCGCTTGCAACGACGCAGTACCAGGGCGATACCCAGCAAACCCAGCACCAGGAGCGCCACGCGCTGTCCGGGCAGGTGCTCGATGCCGGAGCCCATCACGGCCATGACGGTCGCGGCGACGGCCACCACCAGGATCAGTGCGTTGCCCAGGTCCAGACGGGTGGAACTGCGGTGGGTGAACTTGGGAATCATCACCGTGCTAGCCAGGATCAGCAGCATGACGACCGGTACGTTGACCCCGAACACCCAGCGCCACGACAGATAATGAGTCAGTACGCCGGACAGCAGTACGCCGATGATCGAGCCCAGGCCGCCGAGTGCCGCCCAGATGCCAAACGCCTTGCCGCGCTCGGGGCCTGCGGGAAACAGCAGCGACACCATGGCCAGCCCGGTGGCCGAAGCCAAGGCTTCACCGACCCCTTGCCCGGCACGGCTGATGATCAGCACGGTGGCATCTTCGGCGAAGGTCGCCAGCAAGGAAAATGCGCCAAAAATCACTACGCCGACCTGGAAGGTGCGCCGCACCCCAAAGGCGTCGCCGATCCGCCCGCCCAGCAGCAACAGCGATCCGGCGGTGATGAGGTAGGCATTGACTACCCAGGTCAGGGACCCATCCGTGAGTCCCAACTCATGCTTGATCCGTGGCAGGGCCACGTTCACCACGGTGGCATCCAGCAGCAGTATCAGCTGGATGATCGAGATGACAGCCAGTGCCTGCCATCGTTTTTCATTGAGCGTTGCATTCGCGGGTGTGTGAGTCATGTTTATCCAATCCTTAGATTTAATGGGTGTCGGCCGGCGTCCGGCCGGCACCCGAGGCTTCTTTCTTGAGCGATCAGCCCAGGGCGTTGACGTTGGCCAGAGCCAATGAGTTACGGATCATTTGAATCCCGTAGTCGGTGCCAATGCTCTCGGGGTGAAACTGCACGCTTTCGATCGGCCGGGTACGGTGTCGCGCCGCCATGTTCACGCCATCGTCCGAGTAGGCCGTGGTCATTAGCGAGGTTGTCGTTCCCGGGTCGGTGATTGCCAGCGAGTGATAACGCACCACGGTGACGGCCGAGGGCACATCCTGGAAAATACCCTGTCCGTCATGGTGGACCTGGGCGTACTTGCCATGTTCGGCGGTAGGCGCACGTGTGAGCTTCCAACCGAAATGTTCGCCAAGCGCCTGGTGCCCCAGGCAGACACCAAAGATAGCCTGCCGTTCATCCATCGCACGAATTATCTGCGGGTAACCATGGTCCTCGGGCGTGCCCGGACCGGGCCCCAGGACCAGTAACTGCGGTTGCCACTGTCGATACTGGGCGATGGGGTCGTCGTTGACGCGAACGACCCTGGTTTCTGCACCCGCGGCCGAGTAGTACTGCTCGATGACATGCACAAAGCTGTCGAAGGCGTCGACTAGCATCACTCTCATGCGCAGGCTCCCATCGCTCGGGAAAACGACTTGATCTTCGCTCCCGCCTCATTCCATTCATCCTCGGCCTCGGAGTCGGCGACGACTCCCGCGGCGGACTGCAAGACATAGCGCCCGGCATTGCCGACGATGGTCCGGATCGTCAGGGCCAGCACCGCGCTGTTGGCCCCGGTGATATAGCCGGCACAACCGGTGTACAGCCCGCGAGCGGTGCCTTCCAGCTCGGCGATGATTTCCATTGCCCGGACCTTGGGGGCTCCGGTCATGGTGCCCGCCGGGAAGTTGGCCACGATCAGGTCCCAGACATCGCAGTGCTCGCGCACCCTGGTCTCCACCGTGGAGACCAGGTGCAGCAGGGAGCCATAGGTGTCCTGCTGCATGAACGAGCTCACTTGCACGCCCCCGGGAACCGCGCAACGAGCCAGGTCGTTGCGCGCCAGATCCACCAGCATCAGGTGCTCGGCGGCTTCCTTGGGGATCTTGTCCAGTGGACTGCCGCGCTGGTCCTCCCGACTCATGGTCCCGGCGATCGGCCGAACCTGGGCCACACCGTCCTGGAGGCGGATCATCAGCTCCGGACTGGATGACACGACGTGCAGGTCGGCAAGGTCCAGGTAGTACATGTAGGGCGCCGGATTGACCGATGCCAGGCGTTCGTAGAGGTCCACCGGGGCAATCGCCGCGTTGGAGACGGCCCGTCGGCACAACTGCACCTGGTAGATGTCACCGGCGCGGATGTACTCCTTGGCCCGGGAAACGGCCGCGCAGAACGCCTCGCGCTCGGTGACGTCCTCGACCACCGCAGCTTCCATGGCGAGGCCGGGCAGCGGTGCCGGCGGCGGCTGGCGAAGCACCGCGAGCAGGGCTTCAAGGTCCGCTCCATCGCTGGCCCCGGCCTTGAGTACGTCGATCCGCGCCGGACCCTGGGGATCTTCGTAGCGGACGATATGCCGGTAGACCCGCACCACCACCTCCGGCACATCCTGCTCGATGGCCATTCCCGGCAGGTTTTCGACGAAGCGCGCGGCGCTGTAGCCCAGGGCCAGCACCAGGGGAAAACCTTCCGGCAGGGCCAGGGTCTGGGCTACGCGCCGCAGGCGTTCGCACAGGCTCGACTGTGGGTCGTTCAGCAGCCGTTCGCAAGCAGCCAGGGCCCACTGGAAGGGCGCGCTGGCGGACAGCTGCCAGGCGCCATTGACCAGCTTGAGCTCCAATAGCAGGTCGATCATGAAGGTGGTCTGGTTGCCGTCGACCGGCAGGAAACCCGCACCGGTCTCGAACAGCGCCGGACATGGATAGAGCCCCAGCAGGCCACGACGCACCTGGGCGACCGGCGCCGCATCGGCGATTTCGCGGTGCTCCACGCGCCACATGGGGATGGGTTGCAATGAGCTCACAGGGCTGGCTCCCGTTGATCGCGGATACGTGCGTGCTTCCAGGAAATGTAGGCACCGGTCTCGGTCCGCGGATCCAGGCTCTGCTCCAGCTGCAGCTGGACCGAGGTGCCGAAATGGCCGGCCATCTGCTCCTGTACCTGGGCCACCGAACGCTCGCCGATACCCGCCACCATCGACACCTCGACATGGTCGCTACCGTCGCTGGCGGTGCAGATCCTGACCTCGTAGCCAGAGACCCACTCGGCCGCCGTCAGCACCGCCGACTCGATGAGTGCCGGCAGTACCTGGCGACCGGCCAGGGTCATCACGTCACTTACCCGGCCAAACACCCGCAGGCAACGAGAACGATTGCCGCAGCCGCACTCTTCGGCAGAGTGCAGGCGCGCCAGGTCGCCGGTGCGGTAGCGGATCAGTGGCTTGGCCCCGGGTACGAGCATCGTCAGGCACAGTTCGCCGATATCGCCCTCCATGCCGGGAACCGGAAGAATCTCCGCCAGGTAGTTGGTCTCGGAGAAGTGCAGGTTGCCGTTGGCGCAGCCTGTGGCCACCGCATGGGCTTCCTGGGAGCCATACAGACCATGGGTGCAATGAGCGTTCCAGACCCGGGCGATATTGCTCAGCATCTGCGGCGTGCACAGTTCGCCCAGCACCATGATCTGGCCCACCGCGGTCTCGCGCGGGTCGATCCCCTGGCTCACATAGAGCCGGGCCAGGGCCAGGGCCACGGCGGGGGAGCAGATCAGCGAGCGGACGCCGAGGTCGTTGATCAGCTGGGCGGCCTTGACCAGGCCGACCCGAGGGCTTTCCGGCCACAGCCGCACATAGGGAATGCCCAGGTTGCGGCAGACCTCGCCATAGGTATCGCCGAACGCATACAGCTCCGACGGCCCCATGATCGCGGTGAGGGCGTCGGTGGTGCCGAATGTCGACTGATACAGGTCGGCGACGGCCTTCTGCACATAGGCACCGCTGGTTTCCACATCGATCGCCGCCCGCGGGCAGGGGGTTGGCAACCCCGTGGTGCCGGTCGTCTCGTAGTACACCGCGATCTGGTCGAAAGGCAGGCTGCAGACCGAACGGCCGACGGCGCGCAGGTCTTCCTTGGTGGTGAAAGGTATGCCGTCCAGCGCCGGCAGCGCGCTGGGACCGCCCAGTTGCGAGCGCAGGTGCCTGGCATAGAACGTCGAGCGTTCCTGGACATAGCGCAAGACTTCCCGGGCCCGCAGTTGCCCCTTGGCCTCCAGTTCCTGTGGCGTGGTGCGTCCACCCAGGTAGGCGTCCACATCTTCCAGCCATTGCTGGTGCAGGTTGTCCTTGCTCATGGCTGGTTCCCCGCGTCCAGGCTGTTGGCGAACTCACTGATGGTCTCGGTGAGCATGAGGCTCTCCAGGGGAACGCTGATGGACAGCTGGGACTCGAGTTCGATCTTGATCTTCATCGCCGACAGCGAGTCGCCGCCCAGGTCGAAGAAGTTGTCCTCGGGAAGTACCACCGGCTCCTCGAGATGACTGGAGATCACCCGGATAACGGTGCGCAGGATGGTTTGTGGAGTCTTGCTGGTGGAGTCTTTCATGTCATTCCTCAGGGTTTCGCGCAGGGCCAGTACATCCACCTTGCCGTTCTTCGACAGGGGCAATTGGGGCAGCTGCTGGACAGTCTTCGGCACCATGTAGGCGGGCAGGCGCAGGGTCAGGGCCTGGGTGATCGCGGGAGCCCGTTCGGGCTCGCCGACATAGACCAGGGCGATCTGCTTGGGATGCCCATCGGGGCCGGGCAGGGCTACGGCACAGGCTCGCGAGACACCGGGGCAGGACTCGGCCACGCTCTCGATTTCACCCAGTTCGATGCGCAGGCCATTGAGCTTGATCTGGTTGTCGATGCGTCCCAGGATCTCGATTTCGCCGTTGGGCAGGTAGCGTCCGAGGTCGCCGGTGCGGTACATGCGCCGCCCGCTGCGCGGGTGCTGGACGAAGGCCTTGCGGGTCAGTTCCGGCTGGCCGATGTAGCCACAGGCCAGGGAAACATCGCTTTCCACCAGCATTTCCCCGGGTACCCAATCCGGGCAATCGGTCCAGTCGCCCGCCACGATGTGATAGGCCGAGTTGCGCATGGGCGCGCCATAGATCACCGAACGCACCACTTGGCCTTCTTGCTCGTCGATCTCGTGCAGCACCGACCAGTTGGTGGTCTCGGTGGGGCCTCCGCAGGAGTACAACCGTGCATTCGGGTACAGCGCCCTGGCTCGCGGCAGCAATGGCAGGGGGATCCAGTCGCCCGCCATGACGATGTCGGCCAGCGACTCCACCGCAGAGAAGCTGCGCGCGGTTTCCGCCACACTGCACAAGAGGTCCATGATGGCCGGCACGCAGGCCCAGAAGGTCACCCCGTGGCGACGCTGCAGTCGTAGCCAGGTATCGGGGTCCGGTCCTGCCGCCTGGGCAGGCACCACCACCGAGCCGCCGTGCAGCAGGGGGCCGAAGATATCGAAGACCGACATGTCGAAGTGCAGGGCGGCGGTGGCCAGGTGGCGAGTGGAGGCATCCAGGCCAAAGCGCTCGACGACGTCATAGACGTGGTTGACCACCGCGGCCTCGGGAATCTCGACCCCCTTGGGGTTGCCGGTGGAGCCGGAGGTGAAGATCACGTAGGGCGAGTAGTCCGCAGCCAGTGGCGCCAGGGCCAGGTCAGTGTGCTGCCCGGCCCAGGCCCGCAGGTCCTCATCCGTCAGCACCAGCCGCCGCACCTGCTCCGGCAACGGGGTATCGACACTGGCGATCACGGTGTTCACCCCGGCCTGGGACAGCACCGAGCGAATACGCTCGGACGGCAGGTCGATATCCACCGGCACATACCCGACACCGGCCAGCAGGCAGCCATAGACAGCCGCATAGTGGCCGCTGCCCTTGGGCAATACGATCCCGACAAAGCGTTCGCCGGGGGTGCGGGCTTGCTGGATCATCTCGCCGATCCGTGCCGCGGCCCGGCCGATTTCGCCCCAGCTGTAGCTGCCCTGGGCATCGAGGACTGCGGTTTCCCCGGCGCGGTCGGCGATCCGTGCCAGCAGCAGGTCACGCAAGTGAACCTCAGGTACTGGCGCCTGGGTCGCGTTGACCCCGTGGCGTACTTCGATCTGCGCGGCAGGTCGCAGGTCGAGCCAGGTGCGTTGCCAGATCTCGCTGTCGTCGGCCAGTTGCTGCAGCAGGGTGCAGAATGCGCCGAACATCGATTCCACGACCTCAGGGCGGATGACCCCGGTGAGGTAGTCCCATTTGAAGTACAAGATGCCCTCGGATTCGCGCAGTTGCACATCCAGGGTGACCTGGGGCGTTTGCGAGACGCCGTAGACCTCTTGCCCAAGACGCGCCGCGTCATGGCGTCCCGGGTGCCCGAGCAGGCTGGTGAGGACGATCGGCATCAGTGGCGCACCGCCACTGCGACGGGCCCGGGCCAGCTCGCGCAGCACCTCGACACCGTTGAACAGCCGATGGTCCAGCGCCTGCCAGATGGCGCCCTGCAGCTGCTGGCCGCGAGCCTCGAGGGTATCGGCGGCCGCGGTTTCGTAAGGCACCAGCAAGGTATTGGTAAAGTCGCCGACGACCTGGTCGATATCGGCACTGACCGGCATCCGATCCGAGACCGGGAAGTTCAGGGTGAAGCGGTCTTCTTCGCTCCAGCAGCGCAGCACTTCGCACAAGGCCAGCGCGACCACCCCGGACGGCGAGATATTGCGCGCCTGGGCCTGGGCCTGGAGCCGCTCCCAGGCAGCGACGGCGAGGGTGCCTTCGTGTCTCTCGAAGCGCGACTGGCCGCTGAACTCTCCAGGCTCCAGCTGCGGCAAGCGCGGCGCTGCCGGCAGATGGTTGATCTTGTCCAGCCAGTATTCGCGGTCGGCCTGGTACTGGGCGCTCTTGAGCACTTTTTGCCGATAGGCGACGTAGTCATGGAAGCTGGTCTGGAGCACCGGCAGCTGTGGCTCATCTTCCAGGTAGAGATCGATCAGGTCGGGGATGATCACCTGGAAGATCGACCAGGCATCGGCGATCAGCATGTCGATGCACAGATGCACACGGCTGGTGCTGGCGCTGATGCGGCTGATGCGGAACTGGAACAGGGGCCATTGCGTGGTGCCGATTTCTTCGTTGGCCATGCGTTCGCGGACCCGGTCGATCTCCTGGTCGATCTGCGCCGCATCCAGGGCGCTGAGATCGACGTACTCCACCGCCTGGGTACCGTCGACATCGCCGATGCTCTGGCGTCCGCTGGCATCGATGGTCATGCGCAGCATCGGATGGCGCTCGACCAGCAGCCCCACGGCCCGGGTGAAGCGCGCGCGATCCAGGGCCTGCACTTCCCATTCGAAATAGCCCTGGCAGCCGACGCCGCCGTAGTCGTAGAACGAACCACGACCGATCCACAGTGCCTGTTGGCTTTCGTTGAGTTCGAACGGCAGCAGTTGCTGCTGTGCCGGTAGGTGCTCGAACTTCGGCAACTGGGTATCGCGCGAGGCATTGGCCAGGCGTACCAGGTTCGCCAGTACTGGCTCCTCGAGGAACGCGCCCATTTGCACATGGATGCCATGCTTGCAGGCCAGCTCGCCGACCATGCGCAAGGCGCGCAGGGAATCGCCGCCGGCGTCGAAGAAACTCGACTCCAGCGTCGCCTCTTCACAGAGCGTCCAGGCCAGCCAGCAATCGCGTACCGCGTGGTCTGCCTGGGTCTGCGGGGCGAAGACTGTCTGGCCCGCATCGCGCTCGATAGGGCCGACCTGCAGCGCGCTGTAGTCAACCTTGCCATTGCGCCCCAGGGGCAGGGTGCCGGTCACAATCTGGCCGGGTTGAGCGGCCGGGTGCAGGCGGGCCGCCAGGTGCTTGCGAACCTTGGCCACCACCTCCACGGCGTCCGGAGCCAGCTCGAGGAACAATGCCAGGGTCGCGCCCAGGTCGTTGCTCAAGCAGTTGGCCGCTGCCTTCACCACGCCTGGTACTTGCAGCGCGGTGATCTCCAGCTCAGTCAGGTCGACCCGATGTCCGCGGATCTTCACCACCGAGTCGGTCCGCCCGAAGATTTCCACGGTGCCATCGGCGGCCATTCGCGCCCGATCGCCGGTGCTGTATTGCAATGGCGAAGTGGCGTCCAGGCTGTTGCCACGAAATGCCTTCTTCGTGTCCTCGGGGTTCACGTAGCCCACCGACAGCGTTTCGCCGGTGATGATCAGCTCACCGACGCAACGGGCCGCGAGCTGCTGGCCATGGCGGTCGACCACGTACATCCGGGCGCCGGGTATCGCCCGGCCCACCGAGGGCAGCAAGGTGCGGCGTGGTGCGCACAGGTCCTCGATGGAAACCACCGCAGCCTCCGCGGAACCATAGACATTGATCACCCGGTAGCCGAGATCGGCCGGCGGCCATTGCTTGCAGCGTTCACCGGCGATCAGCATGGTGCGCAGACCGGTCCGGGTCCCGGTGGCCCACAGCGCTTCGGCGATGGAAGTCATGGCCAGCGTATGGTTCATGTCGCCTTCGAGCAGCCAGCGTGCCAGCAGGTTGACGTCCTGCAGTACCGGCGGGGCAGGGATGCAGACCGTGCCGCCGGCGCACAGTACCGGCAGCGGGTCGACCTCGACCATCCCGTAGCCGGGCGACGATAGCCAGGAGCCGCGGCTATGCTCGTCCAGCCCGGCCTGATCGATAATGGCGTCCAGGGTAGCGGCCATCCCCCGATAGGACAGGCATACCGCCTTGGGCCGTCCGGTACTGCCGGAAGTGCCGGCGATAAAGCAGGCCTCGTTGGTGGTGTCGACCCACTTGCCGTGTTCCCAATCGACGTGGGCAGGGCGTAGCTGCACCTTGTCGATGTCCAGCAGCGGATAGGCCACCAGATCTCGCGCTCGCTCGGTGGTGCTGCCTGCGGTCAACACCGCATGCGGGCTGCACTCTTCGATAAAGGCCCGAATACGTTCGTCAGGATGCGCCGGGTCGATCAGCACGCAGGTGCCCCCCATGCGTTGCACGGCGATGATCGAGGCCAAGT
Source organism: Pseudomonas sp. GW460-12-10-14-TSB1 (assembly GCF_017349775.1). Lineage (NCBI taxonomy): Bacteria > Pseudomonadati > Pseudomonadota > Gammaproteobacteria > Pseudomonadales > Pseudomonadaceae > Pseudomonas > Pseudomonas sp. GW460-12-10-14-TSB1. Next base: position 6,856 of record NZ_JACNAC010000080.1, on the reverse strand, counting down.
GTTGCCAGCCGCGCTCCAGGAACAGCGCCAGGCGCGGGCTCGAGCGACGGGAAGTGACGCGTTCGCGTATGTGCTGGACCAGTGCCTCGGAGGCGTCCCAGAGTTCGGCGTAGGTCAGGGTGCGGTCGCTGTTGTCATCCACTATCGCCACCGCCGATGGCTTGCTCTGTACATGCCGGTAGATGCGCTCCACCAGGAACTGGCGCGGGCCGGCTTCGGCCGGGGCAGGACAGGCGGGCTGGATAGTGGAAGCCGGCAGGGCCTTGGGATCAAGTACTCGGGCGCAAGCGAAGGCCACCAGTTCAAGCAACTCCAGGCGTACGGCCCGGGTCATGCGATCGCTGCGTACCGACAGTTGGCAGCGGCCGTCCTGCGCCAGCAGCCAGACCGGCGATTGCGCCTCTGGCAGGCTCTTGCCATCGCTGATCTCGATATCGGCACGCAATTGCGTCTCGCCGTGGGGCGCTTCGGCATCGTCGCGCAACTGCGCGATATAGGCCCGGGCGTCTTCTGCAAGGTTCAACGCCGTGCAATCGACGCCGAGCTGCGACGGTTTGCCGTCGTCATGGATGCCCAGGATTAGCCTGCCTTCCGGGCTGAGCAGGGAGCCCAGGACCGCGGCGAGCGTAATCAGGTCGTTCATGCTGGCCGTCAGGCCAGGGGGCAGGGCAATGTCTTCCTGGTCCCGCGTGTTGTCGGCTGATGGTCCGGCCGCCGGGCACGCGAACGCGTCCCACAGGCTGCGCTCGTTGCCTGACAACGATTGTGGTTCGGGGGGTACTGATGTCATGTCGTCCCTCATCTTGTTCATGCCTTCCCTGTTGTCACGCTGTGGTGTTGTTCTCGATCTGGTGAATGGCCCCGATCTGCTCCGCCAGTACCGAGGCCGCCTGAAGCACGGCTTCACGTTCCTGGTCGGCAAGTGTCGAGGCATCGACTGCGATGAAGCGTTTGCTGCCCTTGGCCGCGGTGTTCCAGGTGGCGACAGCCCGGCCACCGATAAGCACCACCGGCCGTCCGTTACCGGCCGCGTCGTAGCCGCCGACACGTTCCAGCTCAAGGCAGTCGCGTTGCCTCGAGCCGGGCGCATAGCCCATTACCAGGGGATCCCAGGCCGGCAGGAAGCGGATCTGCGCCGTTGCGGGGGCCTTGGCCCGTTCGAGGAACTGCTCAAGGCGCACCAGCCCGGCCTGGCTGTGCCACATCTGGTTTCCGACCTGGCTGGCTCCGCAGGCTTGAAGCAGCCCGCGCGCGGTTTCCTTTGAAACCCCGAGCCACCAGGCCAGGTCATCGACCGTGACCGGTCCGTAGTGTTCGACGTAGCGCCCGGCGATATCGCGCAGTAGCGAGTCGCGGTCCAGTGGCACGCCGTCGCCGGGCAGCAGCCCATCGGGCGCGGCCGAGTACAGCCAGCGGTTGGACCATTGGTTGGCCGCCGGTATACGCACCAATGCGCCGTCATAGGCGGCAACCGAGGTCACTGCACGCGCCTGGGGTGCCGGCAGGTCGAGGGCGCTGCCGATGTCTTGCAGGCGTACCGAAACGCCATTGCTGAAGGCGACCAGCGCCGGTAGCAGTCGCCGGTAATCGTCCAGGCCAAGCCCTACGTCCCGCAGGCGCCATTCGTGGTTGGCCAGCGGCAGGCGGGTGGCGGCAAAGACCTTGGCCGCCAGCTCGCCGGGAAGCAGGAACTTGGAGCGCCGCATGCCCGGGATACGCAGCAGGTCGCTGAGGTTTTCCATGGCCAGTACGGTCTTGCGATCGAGGTTGCGATTGCGCGCCATGACCGCCAGCCAACTGGTAGGCCGGGCCGAATAGACGCCGACATAGGCCTGTGCAATCTGTGCCACCGTTGCATCCGCCAGGCGCTCGAAGTGTTCCGACACTATCCATTCCCGCAGGTGGATGTCGGTGAGGCCATTGCAGGCAGTTCTAATGCTCATAAGGTTCTCGATAGCTGGTGTGCTGCGCGGTTCAGTCGCCGACGACGTCGAAGTTGCAGCTGCGAGCGGCCTCGAGCTGGTACATGTCGGACTTGGCCGGGACGAAGAACTTGCCGTCGTTGCCCTCGCGATGGCGCTCCCCAGGCACCGAAACCTGCAGTACCGGCTGCCCTGTGAGTCGTTCGTGGTCGCGCATCAGGCGGGTCATGGAAACCATGCGATCGAGCATCCGGCGCAGCATCTCCATACCTTCCTTGTCGCCCAGGACCTCGCCTTTCTTGTCGCCCACGAGCATGGCCGGGAAGCCGTAGCCGACCATGATCATGCGGTTCAGCAAGGCGCACTGGAGCATCTGGTTGTAGACCTCCACATGGCCCATGCGCCGGCCGGTCACCATAACCCCGGCCACCTTGTTGGTGAGGGTGCGATCGTGGCGCAGGAACCCGGTCCCGACACGCTCCAGGAATGCCGACATCAAGGGCGTTGCGCCAAAGCCATGGACGGCACAGGCGAAGATCACGCCATCGCTGGCTTCCATGAGTTGCACCGCACGCGCGGCGTCATCCTGCTGTGCGCAGGGTTCGTTGCGAAAATTGCAATCGCCGCAGGCCCCGCAAGGGTCGATCTTGGCGCTGGCCAGTGAAAAGACCTCGAGGATGACATCCTGCTTCTCCAGGTACTCGGCCGCCCACTCCAGCGCCCTGGCATTGTTGCCATCCACCCGTTCCGAGCCATTGATGGCGACATACTTGATCTTGTCCGTCATGGTGCTTCTCTCTCCTTAGAGTTTGCGTATTTGCGGGCACGACGATCGCCGGACCGTCGTGCCATGCCTCTAGCGGTGCCAGAGACCGCTTCAGCCTGCCAGGTAGTCAGCGATCGGATACTTCACGCACAGCGCCTCGGCCTCCGCGCAGAATTGCTGGCGCAGCGCCGGGTCCAGGGTGAACTCGCTCTCGCCGATCGGAGTCACCTCGTCGAGGATCCGACAGAGCAGGTCGACGATCTGCTGGCATCCCTGCGCGTCGACATGACGCTGGGCGAGGGCGCCGGTACCGATGCGCAGGCCGCTGGTGACGAAGGACGAACGCGTTTCGCCGGGCACACGGTTCTTGTTGACGACGATTCCGCAGTGCTCCAGCGCGGTTTCGGCGATAGCGCCGGTCATCGCGGCACGCAAGCGAATCAGAATGGTGTGGTTTTCGCTGCGACCGCCCACCACCTCATAGTCCCGGGCCTGGAATTCGCTGGCCATCACATCGGCCGCGTCGCGGATGCGCTGCATCTCGGCATCGAATTCCGGGGTCATGGCGTAACCTAGTGCCGCGGCCTTGGCGGCCATCATGTTTACAGCCGGCGCGCCTTGCATCCTGGGGAACACCGCCAGTTCGAGCACCCGGGCGAAGGTCGCATCGCGGCCGGGGACTTTTTCATTGGCGTCACGGCCCGAGAGAATCAGGCCGCCACGGGGGCCTGCGAGCTGCTTGTGGGTGCAGGTGGTGGTGACGTGCGCGGCGTCGATCGGGCTCGGATGGCGCCCGGTCGCCACCAGGCCGGCGATATGCGAGATGTCGGCCATCAGGATGGCGCCGGCTTCATCGGCGATCTGCCGGAAGCGCTCGAAGTCCACGACCCTGGAGTAGGCCGTGGCACCGCAGATGATCAGGCGCGGCCGATGCTCCAGGGCCAGCCTGCGGACTTCGTCGTAGTCGATCAGGCCTTCCTTGGTGGTGCCATAACCGATGGCCTTGTAGTAAGTGCCCGAGAAGGTCACGGGGCTGCCATGGGTCAGGTGGCCGCCGTTGTCCAGGGCCATGCCCAGCAGCGTGTCGCCAGGTTCGAGCAGGGCGGCGAGCACCTGGTAGTTGGCGCTGGAGGCCGAGTGCGACTGGACACCGGCATATTGCGCACCGAACAGCTCCCGGGCCCGCTGGATCGCCAGGGACTCGACCAGGTCCACGTTCTCGCAGCCGGCGTGATAGCGGCGTCCGGGAACGCCTTCGGCGGTGACATTGACCAGCGCGGAGGACGAAGCCGCCAGGGTGAGGGGCTTGACCGCGCAGCAAGAGGCGACCAGCGAGAGGGTGCGTTGCTGGCGAGCGACCTCGGCGTCGAGGATCTGCGCCAGTTTGGCATCATGTTGCTGAAGATCGGCCAGGCCACGCTTGAGCAGATCGGCCTGGGTGAGAAGCGGTTGATGATTGACTGTCATTACTTGCTATCCCTTCCTTTGGTGTTGTGTGCTGCGAACGACAGCACGGTTTCCTCGACCTCGTGCGCATGGGTACGCACGAAGTAATGCCCGCCACCTGCCAGGGTTGCGGCTTGGGTGACGTCGATGAACTGGCTCCATTGCTCCAGTACCACTTCGGGCTCGGCGGTAGCCGGATCCTCATCGCCCAGCAGTACCAAGGCCGGTACGCCATGGGCCGGGTGCTGCGCCAGGTAGCGATAGGCCTCGCAGGCGATCAGATGGTCTCTTCGGCCACGCGCCAGCATGCTCTCGACCTGGGTGTCGAGCAGTCCGGTGAAGGCCCCCAGGGAGCGCAGGTAGTCGGCCCAGGTCTGGTCCGAAGTGGTTTCGGCGGCGCTAATCGCGGCATCCGCATCCAGCACCGGACGCGAGGCTGCAACCACCAGTGACAGCCTCTCGTGGCTATCGGCCAGGCTCGAGGCAATGCACGCTGCGGTCGCCGCGCCGGCGCAGTGGCCGTAGATCACCAGGCGGGCGGCGCCGATCCCCTCGATCTCGGTGGCGAGGATGTCGAGCAGGGCACGGAAGTCCAAGGCGTCCTCGACCTCGAAGTCAGCGAAATCCACGCCGAAGACCTGCACCTCCTGGTTGCCTTGAAACAGGCTGCGGTAGGCCGTGGCGTCCCCGCCACCGAAAGGAACTGCAATCACCGCGGTCGAACCTGCGGCGGCTTGCGCATCGCCAAAACAGACCAGGCGGGCGGTTTGTCGAGTGGCTTCGCTGAGGATGCGCCGGGCCAGGTCGGCTGCCGTCGGGTGCTCGAAAAGCGTCACGATGGGCAGGTTGCAGGACAGGCGCGACATCACGCGAATCGCGTCGAAGGAGTCGCCGCCGAGGTTGAAGAAATTGTCTGCATGGCCCACATGCGGCAGCTTGAGCACCTCGGCAAACGTGGCAGAGACGCGAGCCACTTCATCGGCCAGGGCTTGTTCATCGAACTGGATGTTTTCAGTCATTCCATTCACTCCTATCCATAAGTACATCAGCGAGTTCATTGAGCAGGTTGGTGGCCGCACTGGCGTCGCAAAACGGCCCCTCGATCTCCAGGAGCAGTTGCGAAGCAGCGGTGCGGCGTATTTCGATGCCCACCGGGAAAGTTGCACTCATCACCTGCGAGGCCGGGATGCCGCGCCTGCCCGCGCCGTTGATGAACAGCTCGGACGCCCGGCAGCAGGCCAGCGCCTGACGCGCCGCCGGACAGCGACGAGCCCGTGCCTCAAGGCTGGTTTCGGGGAGTGGTTGTGCTCCAGGGGCGGCGAAGGAGAGCGGGACAAGGCCCGTCATCATGCCGATGGCATCCTGCTGGTGCGCCGGGCGCCAGTTGTGCGACGAACACAGGGTGTCGCCCTCGGCGATGACATCAGCCCGCTGCAGGTAGGCCAGGAGTGTCGCCATGGGGGGCTTGTCGGCATTGATCGCGGCGATGTCCAGGGTGCGTTGCAGGCTCATTCGCGGCCCTTGGGCGTTGAAGGCCAGGCGCCCGGTTTGCAGCAGGCGCACTGGCGCCATCGGTTGCGCAACAGCTGCGAGCAACCCACCGTCATCCTGTGCGTGCAGTGCCTGGGCCTGGACATAATCCTCATAGAACCCGCGCCCTCGACCCATGTGCGCCAGGGCCGAGTCAAGGTCAGCGGATTGCGCGGCTTGCAGCAGGCGCGCCAGGACCTCGAGGCTATGTTCGTCGGCCAACCCATGATGGATCGAGAGGAAACAATGCCATCCGCTGCCAGTGGCCAGGCTGCCTGCAGCAAATAGCGCAGTGCCGGATCTGACAGCCAGCTGGGCCTTGCGCAGGGCCTCGGCAGCGCTGCTCCCGCGAACATCGAGTACTTCAAGATAACGGCCCAGCTCCTCGCCCCATCCAGCGCTCACCAGCTGACGCAAGAGTCCGAGATCCGGGGCAGCCCCGTCCTTGAGAGATATGAGGGTGGAAACTTCCTGGGCGACCCCGGTGTAGAAGCCCTGGGCGACCATGGCCTTGGCCTCGACACTGAGCCTGGCGTCGGCAAGCGCCTGCATCATGCCCAGCCGTTCGACTGATTCAGTGGCCGGGCCTTGAGCTGTTGTTTTTGACATGTCCGATCCTCGGCGCGCAGGCATCATCCGGCGGCGATTCCGATCCATTGGAGAACGCATTTCCGGGTGCCCGCACCCCTCCCGTCCAGCAGGAAGGCCATAGGGCGCGCACAGTTTTTTGTACGACAGCCTTAGTCGGTCATATCGTAAAAATGCGTCGGTCTTTTACTTGTCTCGAGCGGGCCGATCAGTTTCTAAGGCGCGCGCAAAGGAGGGAGCCTGATGGGATGTCGGGCAGGGTTGCGAGGGGACTGCTTGCAGCATGTCGCTCATGGGCTGAGGTGCTGGAGGCGGGGGTTACAAGGGGGCCTGGCAGGTTCCGGACAACAATATCGGCAAACAAAAACATTAAGCCATTCCTTAGCTTGGGTAGGAAAAATGCCGCCTTTTGGGCGATCTAAATAAAGCATCCTTTGACACGACCCCAGGTTAATCCTGGTGGAGCTAGGGTAAACCCCTGCGCGTCATAGGGGAAAACCTTAGTAGGTAATGTCGTAAGCGCAAGTAAGTTTTTTCCGATTTTTAAAAAAAATTATCGGACCGCTCCAGGCTGCGGTTCAGCAGTGGAAAACACTGTGAGCCG
>NZ_JACNAC010000008.1:0-163084 GCF_017349775.1 Pseudomonas sp. GW460-12-10-14-TSB1 | reverse complement strand
CCAAAACTGCGTAACTCGTTGAATCTCAAGGAGTTTTCCGTTTCGACTGCGCCGGAAGTGGGGCGAATTATAGAGAGATATAATTCGCCGTCAACACCTATTTTCAGTTTTATTCGGATTTAAGCGTAATACGTGCAAAAGCCTTCTTTCCGGCCTGGCAAACATGAGTCGAGCCGATTGCCCATATAAAGGTACGCTCAACCACTTCACCATCTACACGTACACCACCCGAGCCGAGCAGATCACGCGCCATTGCCGAGTTCTTTACCAAGCCAGCCTTATTAAGGACAGCCGCGATCGGCATATCTTCAGCAGCAGCCAGCTCGATCTCAGGCAGATCATCCGGCAGCTCACCATCCCTCATGCGGTTACCCGCCGCACGATGAGCATTCGCCGCAGCCTCTTCACCATGGAAGCGCGCAACGATCTCTTCAGCCAGCTTGATCTTGATATCCCGCGGATTAGCACCCGCCTCGACATCCGCCTTAAAGGAAAGGATCTCATCCATGGAGCGGAAGCTCAGCAACTCGAAGTAACGCCACATCAAGACATCCGGAATGGAAACCAGCTTGCCGTACATGACGCCTGGTGCTTCCTGAATGCCTACGTAGTTACCCAGCGACTTGGACATCTTCTTGACGCCATCCAACCCCTCGAGCAACGGCATTGTCAGAATGCACTGAGCTTCCTGACCATAACCGCGCTGCAGCTCGCGCCCCATCAACAGGTTGAACTTCTGATCGGTACCGCCCAGCTCCACATCGGCGCGCAGCGCCACCGAGTCATAACCCTGAACCAGCGGATAGAGGAACTCGTGAATGGCAATTGGCTGGTTGGTGGAGTAGCGCTTGTTGAAGTCGTCACGCTCGAGCATGCGGGCAACGGTGTACTGGGAAGTCAGACGAATGAAGTCTGCAGGCCCCATCTTGTCCATCCAGGTGGAATTGAAGGCCACCTCGGTTTTCGCCGGGTCGAGAATCTTGAACACCTGACTCTTGTAAGTCTCGGCATTCTCGAGCACCTGCTCGCGAGTCAGCGGCGGACGGGTTGCGCTCTTGCCGCTCGGATCACCGATCATCCCGGTGAAGTCGCCGATCAGGAAGATTACCTGGTGCCCCAGATCCTGGAACTGGCGAAGCTTATTAATAAGCACGGTATGACCCAGGTGCAAATCCGGCGCCGTTGGGTCGAAGCCAGCCTTAATACGCAGCGGCTGGCCGCGCTTGAGCTTTTCGATCAGCTCGGACTCGACCAACAACTCTTCTGCACCACGTTTGATCAGCGCTAGCTGCTCTTCAACCGACTTCATAACAGACCCGCAAGGCTCAGATTCAAAGGGAACCAACCATACAAGATCAGCGCCCAATTACAAGTTTTGCCCGGCGTACGGATGGCTTTCCACGAACAGGACGTCCGCAGGCTTGCTTAACAGATGATTTGGTTATATTTTATACAGTTATTTCATCTTCATCATGTCATTCATCTTTTCCAATTCATCTTTTCAAAGTCAAAATCACCTATGACCACAGAACCGCCTAAAGCTCCGCCGCTTTATCCGAAGACCCACCTGCTCGCCGCAAGTGGTATCGCCGCCCTCCTCAGCCTGGCGCTCCTGGTATTCCCTTCCAGTGATGTAGAAGCCAAAAGAACAACTCTGAGCCTTGACCTGGAAAGCCCGGTCGAGCAACTGACACAAGATCAAGACGCTGCAGACGCCGTACAAGCCACAAATGAAGCCGTAGCGTCCCCGTTCGCGCAAATCGAAAACAGCCCCGAAGACACCGCAAAGACCGCTGAAGCCGCTCAAGAACAGCCTGCTCCGGCCGTGGCGGAAGAAAAGAAGGCGGCTAATCACAGGGAAGTCATTGTCGCCAAGGGCGACACCCTTTCCACGCTATTCGAGAAGGTCGGCCTGCCAGCCACCTCGGTGCACGACGTACTGGCCAGCGACAAGCAAGCCAAGCAGTTCACTCAGCTGAAACGCGGCCAGAAGCTTGAGTTCGAACTGGGCCCGGACGGCCAGTTGAACAACCTGCACAGCAAGGTCAATGATCTGGAAAGCATCACCCTGACCAAAGGGCCAAAAGGCTTCGCCTTCAGCCGTATCACCGCCAAGCCCATGGTGCGCACGGCCTACGTTCATGGCGTGATCAACAGCTCGCTGTCGCAATCCGCAGCCCGCGCCGGCCTCTCTCACAGCCTGACAATGGACATGGCCAGCGTCTTTGGCTACGACATCGACTTCGCCCAGGATATTCGCCCGGGTGACGAGTTCGACGTGATCTACGAGCAGACCGTCGTCAATGGCAAAGCCGTGGGTACCCGCAACATTCTCTCTGCGCGCTTCACCAACCGTGGCAAGACCTACACCGCGGTGCGCTACACCAACAAACAAGGCATGAGCAGCTATTACACCGCTGACGGCAATAGCATGCGCAAGGCCTTTATCCGTACGCCGGTGGACTTCGCGCGTATCAGCTCGCGCTTCTCCATGGGCCGCAAGCACCCGATCCTGAACAAGATCCGCGCTCACAAAGGCGTCGACTACGCAGCCCCTCGCGGCACGCCAATCAAGGCCGCCGGCGATGGCAAGGTGCTCCTGGCCGGGCGTCGCGGCGGATACGGCAACACCGTGATCATCCAGCACGGCAATGCTTACCGCACGCTGTACGGCCATATGCAAGGCTTCGCCAAAGGCGTCAAGACCGGCGGCTCCGTCAAGCAGGGCCAGGTGATCGGCTACATCGGCACCACCGGGCTTTCCACAGGCCCGCATTTGCACTATGAGTTCCAGGTCAACGGCGTTCACGTCGATCCACTGGGCCAGAAGCTGCCAATGGCCGATCCGATCGCCAAAGCGGAACGCGCACGCTTCCTGCAACAAAGCCAGCCGCTGATGGCGCGGATGGATCAGGAAAAAGCCACCCTGCTCGCTTCGAACAAGCGTTAAAGCATGGCGCTCTATATAGGTGTGATGTCCGGGACCAGTCTTGATGGCCTGGATATCGCACTCATCGAGCAAACATCGGCGATCAGGCTGATCGCCACGCACTACACCCCCATGCCCGAATCCCTGCGCGCCGAGCTGCTTGGCTTGTGCGCCAGCGGCCCCGATGAAATCGCCCGCTCCGCCATCGCCCAGCAGAACTGGGTAAAGCTGGCTGCCCGGGGTATTCATAGCCTCCTTGCTCAACAGCAGCTGAAACCCGCAGACATCCGCGCCATTGGCAGTCATGGCCAGACCATCCGCCATGAGCCAGCCCGCGGCTTCACGGTCCAGATCGGCAACCCGGCCCTGCTGACAGAGCTGACCGGTATCACGGTAGTCAGCGACTTCCGTAGCCGCGACGTCGCCGCTGGCGGCCAGGGCGCTCCACTGGTGCCGGCCTTTCATGAAGCACTCTTTGATCGAAGTGCTGGCAAGCGCGCAGTCTTGAACGTCGGCGGCTTCAGCAACCTGAGCCTGATCGAGAGCGACAGGCCGGTTGCCGGCTTCGATTGCGGCCCGGGCAACGTTCTGCTGGACGCCTGGATCAATGCCCAGCGCGGAGAGAACTTCGATCGCAACGGCCAATGGGCCGCCAGCGGCCGGGTTGAGCCAACGTTGCTGACTACACTGCTCAGCGACCCGTTCTTTGCCACTCAAGGCCCAAAGAGTACTGGCCGCGAGGTGTTCAACCTGGAATGGCTACAGGGGCATCTGGCTCGCTTGCCGGCCTTTGCTCCCGAAAACGTACAGGCAACGCTCCTGGAACTGACAGCACTGACCATTGTCGAGTCATTGCAAGCCGCACAGAGTGATACCCAGGAGCTGCTGGTCTGCGGTGGCGGCGCTCACAACGCGACCTTGATGAGTCGCCTGTCCAGCCTACTGCCCAACACCAAGGTCAGCAGTACCGCCACCCACGGCGTCGATCCGGACTGGGTTGAAGCCATGGCATTCGCCTGGCTGGCCCACTGCTGCCTCGAAGGCATCGCCGCCAACCGCCCAAGCGTCACCGGTGCCCGCGGCCTGCGTGTATTGGGCGCGATCTACCCTGCCTGATCGCCAGACAGCAAAACGCCGCAGAGCCCGAAAGCCCTGCGGCGCCTGATAAAACCTTGAGCAGCGATCAGATCGAGAACGAAGAACCGCAACCGCAGGTGGTCGTGGCGTTCGGGTTCTTGATCACGAAGCGCGAACCTTCCAGACCTTCCTGATAATCCACCTCGGCACCCGCCAGGTACTGGAAACTCATCGGATCGACCACCAGGCTGACGCCTTCGCGCTCGACGATGGTGTCGTCATCCGCGACTTCTTCATCGAAAGTGAAGCCGTACTGAAACCCTGAACAACCGCCGCCCGTAACGAATACGCGCAGCTTCAAGCGATCATTACCCTCTTCATCGACCAGGCTCTTCACCTTGTGCGCGGCACCGTGGGTGAATTGCAAAGCCGTGGGGGTGAAGGATTCGACGCTCATGCTGACTATCTCCCGGCGTTACGCCGCCATAATGCGTGATGACGCGCATTATCCGCTTCTCCCAGAAAAGCGGTCAACTATTGTTACGGTATATCAATAAGCCCGGGGCTCACTGCAGAATGCAAAAAGGCCCGTAAACGGGCCTTTTGCTGAAGCAGGCAGACGCCTTAAGGCAGCATGCCGGCGTGGGACAGGCCCAGGCGTTCATCCAGACCGAACAGGATGTTCAGGTTCTGTACGGCCTGGCCCGAAGCGCCTTTGACCAGGTTGTCGATCACCGACAACACGACCACCAGATCGCCATCCTGCGGACGGTGCACGGCAATCCGGCATACGTTGGCGCCCCGCACGCTGCGGGTTTCCGGATGGCTGCCCGCCGGCATCACATCCACGAACGGCTCGTTGGCATAACGTTTCTCGAACAGCGCCTGCAGGTCCACCGACTTATCCACGACAGTGGCATAGAGCGTCGAGTGAATGCCGCGGATCATCGGCGTCAGGTGCGGCACGAACGTCAGACCGACATCCTTGCCCGCCGCACGGCGCAGGCCCTGGCGAATCTCCGGCAGGTGACGATGCCCCTTGACCGCATAGGCCTTCATGCTTTCCGAGGTCTCGGAGTACAGGGAGCCTACGCTGGCACCTCGACCAGCGCCGCTGACACCCGACTTGCAGTCGGCGATCAGGCGCGAAGTGTCGGCCAGCCCCGCCTCCAGCAATGGCAGGAAGCCAAGCTGGGTAGCAGTCGGGTAGCAACCCGGTACAGCGATCAGGCGGGCCTTCTTGATCTTCTCGCGATTGACTTCCGGCAGGCCATAGACGGCTTCGTCGAGCAACTCAGGGGCGCCGTGAGGCTGACCGTACCACTTGGCCCACTCATCGGCGTCCTGCAAACGGAAATCCGCCGACAGGTCGATGACCTTGGTACCCGCAGCCAGCAGCTCACCCGCCAGGGCGTGGGCAACGCCGTGCGGCGTCGCGAAGAACACCACATCGCAGGCACCGAGGGTCTTGATGTCCGGAACGCTGAATGCCAGGCCGTCATAGTGGCCTCGCAGGTTCGGGTACATATCGGCAACGGCAAGGCCTGCCTCGGATCGGGAAGTGATGACTACCACTTCAGCCTGCGGATGCTGTGCCAACAGACGCAGCAGTTCGACACCGGTGTAACCCGTGCCGCCGACGATACCGACCTTGACCATAAACCTGCCCTCAACGAACCCACTGGAAAGCCGTCGATGATAGGGGCCGAAAGACCCTGCGACAACCGTCAAGGTGACGTGCGGACGCTCCTGCCTCTACTATCTGCGCTACCGTGAACCTGGGAATAACCGAAATGTTCTATCTGTGGCTCAAAGCCTTTCACATCGTCAGTCTGGTCTGCTGGTTTGCCGGGCTGTTCTACCTGCCGCGCCTGTTCGTTTATCACGCCCAAAGCGAAGACACGATCAGCAAGGAACGCTTCAGCATCATGGAGCGCAAGCTGTACCGCGGGATCATGGGGCCGGCGATGATCGCCACGCTGATTTTCGGCATCTGGCTGCTGAGCCTGAACCCTAGCGCCTACTTCGGCCAGGGCGGCTGGATGCATGCCAAGCTGACCCTGGTGGTCATCCTGATTGGCTACCACCATATGTGCGGCGCCCAGGTGAAACGTTTTGCCCGTGGCGAAAACACCCGCAGCCATGTCTTTTACCGCTGGTTCAATGAAGTGCCAGTTCTGGTATTGCTGGCTATCGTAATTCTGGTCGTCGTCCGGCCGTTCTAATTCCTACTAGCCGTTATTATTCGGGGTACTTCCAATGTCGCTGCCCGCTCTGCTCGAACAACGCTTGCGCTTGCCTGTCGTGGCGGCGCCGATGTTCCTGATTTCCAATCCACAACTGGTCCTGGCGTGCTGCCGCAACGGTGTGGTCGGCAGTTTCCCTGCCCTCAATCAGCGTGAAAGCAGTGGCTTCAAGGCCTGGCTGGAAGAAATCGAAGCTGGCCTTGCGACCCTGGAAAACCCCGCGCCCTATGCCGTCAACCTGATCGTGCATCACAGCAACCCACGCCTGAACGCTGACCTGGCGATCTGTATCGAACACAAGGTGCCTATCGTCATCACCAGCCTGGGCGCGGTGAAGGAGCTGGTCGATGCGGTGCATGCTTATGGAGGCCTGGTCTTCCATGACGTCACCACCCGGCGCCACGCGGAAAAGGCCGCCGAGGCAGGGGTCGACGGACTGATCGCCGTAGCCGCCGGCGCCGGTGGTCACGCCGGGACCTGGAGCCCCTTCTCCCTGATCGCCGAAATCCGTCAGTTCTTCGACAAGACGTTGCTGCTGGCTGGCTGCCTGAACCACGGCCACGAGATCCTCGCCGCACAGCTGCTTGGAGCCGACCTTGCCTACTTTGGCACGCGCTTTATCGGCACAACGGAAAGCCATGCGCCGGAGGCCTATAAAGAGATGCTGCTGAGCGCCAAGGCCGCCGACATCGTGCACACCGCGGCAGTCTCCGGGGTTCCGGCAAGCTTCATGCGCCAAAGCCTGGAAAACGCCGGATTCGACCTTGCCGCCCTGCAGGGCAAAGGCGAAGTCAACTTCGGCTCGAAACTCAAGCCGCTCAGCGACGAAGCCAAAGCCTGGAAAACCGTGTGGTCCGCCGGACAAGGCGTCGGTGAAATCGATGACTTGCCGAGCGTCGATCAACTGGTCGCCCGCCTGGACGCCGAATACCGTGCAGCCCAGGAGCTGGCCGCCCAGCTACCAAAACGCTGGCCGCGCTGAATCGCTGATGTTTTTTAGCCAGCAACGGACGGCTGGCTTTAAACTATCGCCCTGCGAAAGCCCTCTCTATATAGCCGACAAGGACGCCCTGCATGAGCCAAGACCGTTTCAAGATCGTATTTGACGGGGCTCTGCTTCCAGGTGTCGACCTCGAACATGCCAAGCAGAAAATCGCCAAGCTGTTCAAAAGCGATATCGCCGCGATCGAGCCTCTGTTCAAGGGGCAAAACATCACCCTCAAGCGCGACCTCTCCCAGCAGGACGCGGATATTTATCTCGCTGCGCTGAACCAGGCCGGGATCGACCCACGCGTCGAACCGGATCGTGCCCCAGGCGCCAGCCAACCGGCAGCTCAGCCCGCTCCCGCAGTGCCAACGCCACCCCCTTCGCCTTCGGTAGCCTCGCCCCAGGCAGAACCCACCACGACGAATGACTGGCAACGGCCGGCCCCTGCGCCGACGCCAGAACCCATGGCCGGCGCGGGCACTTCGCCCTACACCCCGCCTCAAGCCACAGTGGGCGATCCCCTTCCCGAGTTTGGCGAGCTGAAGTTCTACACCGTCGATGGCCGTATCGGACGCCTGCGCTATCTCGCCTGGACCCTGGCGCTGATCCTGCTGGCCACCCTCATCGGCGGTTTCCTGACCGCGGCCCTGATTGGCAACGGCCTGCAGGTTACGGGAATGATCTTCCTCGGCGTCGTGGCGCTGGCCTTCGCCTATCTGAACATCACCATTTCCGTTCAGCGCCTGCATGACCTGGGCTGGTCGGGCTGGCTCTGGCTGTTGAACTTGCTGCCTTTTGTGTACGCAGTGTTTCCACTGCTGCTGGCGGTCCTGCCGGGCAACACCGGCGCCAACCGTTACGGCGCACCGCCCCCGCCAAACAGTAGTGCGGTCAAGGGGCTTGCCGCGCTGTGGATAATCGTTCTGCCGCTGTCCCTCATTGGTGGGCTCAGCTCGGTCTAGAGCGCCCATGGGCAGGCGCAGCGAAAGCAGCAAGCCCGCCCCACCTGTAGACTATCGGATTGAATTGACGCGCCGCTGCCTGGGACTTTTCCCCACAGGCAACCGGCCGTTGCAATGGAGAACCGCATGACCCGTTACGCTCTGATCACCGGCGCCTCCAGCGGCATAGGCCTGGCATTGGCCGAAGCGCTGGCCCGGCGTGGCCGCAGCCTGATCCTGGTGGCCCGGCAGCGTGATCAGCTGGAAAGCATCGCCATCGAGTTGACCCAGCGCTTTGGCGTCGAAGTTCTGTTCCGCGCCTGCGATCTGTCCGAGCCATTACGGCTTTCGGGTTTTCTGCTGGAGCTGGAGGAAGGTGACCGGCAGATCGATCTGCTGGTGAACTGCGCCGGTATCGGCACCTGTGGCCCCTTCCTCGCCCAGGACTGGATGACCGAGCAGGACCTGATCGAAGTGAACATTCTCGCCCTCACCCGGCTGTGCCATGCGCTGGGCAACAGCATGGCCTTGCAGGGTGGCGGGCAGATTCTCAACGTCGCCTCGATCGCCGGCTTCTATCCCGGCCCCTGGATGAGCACCTACTACGCTAGCAAGGCCTATGTGCTGCACTTCTCCGAAGGCCTGCGCGAGGAACTGAAAAACAATGCAGTGAAGGTTTCTGTGCTCTGCCCTGGCCCGACCCGTACCGGTTTCTTTGATACCGCCCAGTTGAATACCGAGAAACTTAACGGCAGCAAACTGCTGATGAGCCCGGAAGAAGTCGCGCTGTACACCGTGCGCGCCCTGGAAAAGAACCGCGCCATTATCATCCCCGGCCGCCGCAACCGCTGGTTCGCGTTCAGCCCGCGCCTGGGTTCGCGCTGGCTGACCCGCAAGATTTCCGGCGCCGTCAACAAAGCCTATTGCCCGCGCTGACCTGGCAACCATCTAAGGCTGGGCGCACTCGGCTTGCCTGAGTACACTCACCCCGGACCAACACAACGGAGAAACAGCTGTGGATACTCTGTTCACCAAGATCATCAACCGGGAAATACCGGCGAAGATCATCTACGAGGACGACCAGGTTCTGGCCTTCCACGATATCGCCCCACAGGCCCCCGTGCATTTCCTGGTAGTTCCGAAAAAGCCGGTGCGCACCCTCAATGACCTGACCGAAGACGACAAGCTGCTAGCCGGGCATATCCTGTTCACTGCCCAGCGCCTGGCCAGGGAACTGGGTTGCGAGGAAGGCTTCCGCGTCGTCATGAACTGCAATGAACTCGGTGGCCAGACCGTGTATCACATTCACATGCACGTTCTGGGTCAGCGCCAGATGCACTGGCCGCCGGGCTGATCCCCATCCAAAGTGCGCGACAGCACACTTCTCGCCCGGTTTTGCCGAGAGTGTGCTGATCCAGCGCAGGCCTCTGCCCATCGATTGGGGTAAACTGGCCGCCGTGATTCTTCCCGGAGGTAAGCATGACTACCCAACGTCACTACTCGCCGATTGACCGTCTACTGCTGCAGGCAGATGCGGCAATGCGTACCTTGCTGCCCTTCAGCGGCCAGCCTTATCGCCCCTCCCCTGCCATCGTGCAGCCGGACGTGCAGATGAGCGAAGAGGACACCAAGCATGTCGCCGGCCTGATGCGCATCAACCATACCGGCGAAGTCTGCGCCCAGGCGCTGTACCAGGGCCAGGCCCTGACCGCCAAGCTGCCGCAAGTGCGCGCCGCCATGGAGCATGCCGCGGAAGAAGAAATCGACCACCTGGTCTGGTGCGAGCAACGCATTCACCAACTGGGTAGCCACACCAGCGTGCTCAACCCGTTGTTTTACGGCATGTCGTTCGGTATCGGCGCAGTGGCCGGGCTGATCAGCGACAAGGTCAGCCTGGGTTTCGTGGCTGCCACTGAAGATCAGGTGTGCAAACACCTCAACGAACACCTCGAGCAATTGCCGGCCGAGGATGAAAAGTCCCGGGCGATTCTCGAGCAGATGCGCATCGACGAAGAACAACACGCCGAAAGTGCCCTGGATGCAGGGGGATTCCGCTTCCCGGCGCCGGTGAAGTTCGGCATGAGCCTGCTGGCCAAGGTCATGACCAAAAGCACTTACCGGATCTGAGCGATACAGATCGCAGGCAAAAAAAGGGCGCTTTTTCAGCGCCCTTTCTTTTGCCGCAAATTCAGGATGGTTGAATGGCGACTCAACCGAGCTCGACGATTTCGTAATCGTGAGTGATGGCAACCCCGGCCGCACCGAGCATGATCGATGCCGAGCAGTATTTTTCCGCCGACAGTTCGATAGCGCGCTTGACCTGGGCTTCTTTCAACCCGCGGCCCTTGACCACGAAATGCATGTGGATCTTGGTGAAAACCTTAGGGTCCTCGGTCGCACGCTCGGCGTCGAGGAAAGCTTCGCAACTTTCGACAGCCTGGCGGGATTTTTTCAGGATGCTGACCACGTCGAAGTTGCTGCAACCGCCTACGCCGAGCAGGAGCATTTCCATCGGGCGCACGCCCAGGTTGCGACCACCGGCTTCCGGCGGACCATCCATTACCACCACATGACCGCTGCCCGATTCCCCGAGGAACATGGCTTCGCCAGCCCATTGGATGCGTGCCTTCATCGCCAAGACTCCACTGCTAAAAAAGGGTCGCCAGCTTAGCACAGGGCCTTGGACGGCAGCGCTTTGCCTGTTCCGGTGCCACACTCAGTTCTGATAGGAAAATTCTTAATTACCCAAAGGATGTGTCTGTTAAGCTGGCGCCAAATCACTGGCGCATTGCCAGCTATCGGCGATCCTGCTTGACCGCCCCATAAAAAAACCAAATCACACCGTGCTGTCTTTTCGGGATACAACCATGGTTGCTCTTGCCCCTACACCCAAGATCAAGAACCTCGACAAGCTGTTGATGCACTGCCAGCGCCGCCGTTATCAGGCCAAGAGCAACATCATCTGCGCCGGCGACCAGTCGGACACGCTGTTCTTCATCATCAAAGGCTCGGTCACCATCCTGATCGAAGACGATGACGGTCGGGAAATGATCATTGCCTATCTCAATGCCGGGGATTTTTTCGGCGAGCTGGGCCTGTTCGAACAGGCCGGACATGAGCAGCAACGCAGCGCCTGGGTACGGGCCAAGGTCGAATGCGAGGTCGCGGAGATCGGCTATGCGAAATTCCGTGAGCTGTCCCAACAGGACCCGGACATTCTGTACGTACTCAGCGGCCAGATTGCCCAGCGCCTGCGCAACACCACCCGCAAGGTCGGCGACCTGGCATTCTTCGATGTCACCGGGCGAGTGGCCCGCTGCCTGCTCGAACTGTGCAAGCAACCGGATGCCATGACCCATCCGGACGGTATGCAGATCAAGGTGACCCGTCAGGAAATCGGGCGGATCGTCGGCTGCTCACGGGAAATGGTCGGCCGGGTGCTCAAGGACCTCGAAGAACGCAACCTGGTCCACGTCAAAGGCAAGACCATGGTGGTATTCGGCACCCGTTAGAGCGGCAGGAACTGCGCCAGCATCTGCCGATACAGGGCATCCAGGCGCTCGATGGCATTTGGCGCGGCGAACGCCTCATGCAAGGCAATATGGCTCTCGGCACGGCAACGCTGCTCCAGGCCACAAGCCTGGTTGAAACGATTGACCGCCGCGACCATGGTTTCCCGCTCGTCATCCAGCAACAGCGCGCCATGCACCAATCCCACCGGACGCGTCCCGCCCTTGCTCTGACGCCAACGCTGGGCGGTGCCAACCATCTTGCGCCCGTTGAGATTGACGTTGAACCGGCCATCGCAGAAAGCGCCCTCGACTTCACCCAGGGAGGGTTCGCCCCCCAGCTCGGAAAGCAGGTCGCAGATCGGCTGGCACAAACGGCGATAGCCGGTTTCGATCCGGTTCTGGTCACCCTCACTGCGAGGTGGCGCATAGACCAGCGCGATATTGATCGTCGCCGCCGATTGCGGCACCGGTTCCCCGCCGGTTTCCCGCAGCAACACCGGCCAGCCACTGGCGGCCAGTGCCTCGCAAGCCTGCTCGAACCCCGGCAAACGGCTCAAGCGCCGCGGCATCACCAAGGCCCTGTCGCTTGGCTGCCAGAACAACAGGCCGTACTCCTGGTCACCGCTGCATACCTGAGCGAGCAGATCCTGTTCGGCCTGCAGGCCGGCTTCGACGGTCAGGGAAAGAGGCTGGGTCATGGCAGTAAAGGTCCTTTGCGATAGGTATAAAAAAGCCGGCGGCGCCGGCTTCTTCATCAACTCAGGTTCAGTCCAGGGTCGAACCGCTCACCGGCAAGCCACGCTCCGGGAAGAACAGGCGCTGCAGTTCCAGGCCAGGGCTTTCAGCCCGCATGAAGGCCTCGCCCACCAGGAAGGAGTAGACGTCGCTGATTTCCATCAGCTCGACATCGGCCCGGTTGAGGATACCGCTCTCGGTGATCACCAGACGATCGCGCGGAATCTGCGGCAACAGATCGAGGGTGGTTTCCAGATTGACCTCGAAGGTGTGCAGGTTGCGGTTGTTGATGCCCACCAGCGGCGTGTCGAGGGTTTTCAGGGCGCGTTGCAGTTCGTCGCCATCATGCACTTCGACCAGCACATCGAGGCCCACGCCTTTGGCCACGGCCGCCAGCTCAGCCATCTTGGCATCATCCAGCGCGGCCACGATCAGCAGCACGCAGTCGGCACCCAAGGCACGGGCTTCGACGATCTGGTACGGATCGATCATGAAGTCCTTGCGGATCACCGGCAGCGAACAGGCGGCACGCGCCTGTTGCAGGTAGGCGTCGGCGCCCTGGAAGTAATCGACGTCGGTGAGTACCGACAGGCAGGTCGCGCCGCCCTTCTCGTAGCTCTTGGCGATTTCCGCCGGCACGAAATGCTCGCGGATCACGCCTTTGCTCGGCGAGGCTTTCTTGATTTCGGCGATCACCGCCGGCTGCTTGAGCTTGGCCTGGTCGAGCAGTGCCTTGGCAAAACCGCGCGGCGCATCCGCGGCGCGGGCCAGGCCTTCGAGCTCGGCCAGGCTTACCCGCGCCCTACGCTCAGCCACTTCCTCGACCTTACGGGCAAGGATCTTTTCCAGAACCGTCGGCACACTCATCCTTCATTCTCCTGCTTGAATACCGCGGTAAAGGCGCCCAATTCCTCAAGCTTCTCGCGGGCCAGCCCGGTGTGCAAAGCATCATGGGCCAGGGCCACACCTTCTTTCAGGCTGCTGGCATGGTCCGCCGCATAGAGCGCGGCACCGGCATTGAGCACGATCATCTCTGCCGCCTTCTGCCCATGCTCGGTCTTGCGTCGCCCCAGGGCATCGCGAATCAGCTCGAGCGATGCCGCCGGGCTTTCGACCACCAGGCCGAACAGGCTCTGGCTCTTCATGCCGAGGTCTTCGGGCTGTACCCAATACTCAGTGATCTGGTCATCCTTCAGTTCGGCAACAAAGGTCGGCGCGGCGATACTGAATTCATCCAGGCCATCCTGAGAGTGCACCACCAGTACGTGCTTGCTGCCCAAACGTTGCAAAACCTCGGCCAATGGCCGGCACAACGCCTGAGTGAACACCCCCACCACCTGATGTTTCACGCCGGCCGGATTCGTAAGCGGGCCGAGCATGTTGAACAGGGTGCGCAGGCCGAGGTCGCGGCGTGGGCCGGCGGCGTACTTCATGGCACCGTGATGGGACTGGGCGAACATGAAACCGATGCCGACGTTGTCGATGCAGCGGGCGACCTGCACCGGCGTCAGGTTCAGGTAGATGCCGGCGGACTCGAGCAGGTCGGCACTGCCGCTTTTTCCGGACACCGCACGGTTGCCGTGCTTGGCCACCGTGCAACCGGCTGCTGCGACCACAAAGGAAGAAGCCGTGGACACGTTGAAGATGTTCGCACCGTCACCGCCGGTGCCGACCACATCGACCACACCGTCGAGGGTTTTCAGCTCGACCTTGTCCGCCAGCTCGCGCATGACCGAAACAGCGCCGACGATTTCGTCGATGCTTTCGCTTTTCATGCGCATGGCCATCATGAAGGCGCCGATCTGTGCATCGGTGCACTGGCCGGTCATGATTTCACGCATGACCTGGCGCATTTCATCGGTGCTCAGGTCGAGGTGGCCGACGATACGGCTCAGGGCAGTCTTGATATCCATGGAAAGTCCTTAGCGCGTGCCGCCGCTCTGTTTGAGGAAGTTGGCGAACAGCTCGTGGCCCTGCTCGGTGAGAATTGATTCGGGGTGAAACTGCACACCCTCGATGTTCAGCGTCTTGTGGCGCAGCCCCATGATCTCGTCGACGGAGCCGTCTTCCAGCTGGGTCCAGGCAGTCAGCTCGAGGCAGTCCGGCAAGGTGTCGTGCTTGACCACCAGGGAATGGTAACGGGTCACGGTCAGCGGATGGTTCAGACCGGCGAATACGCCCTTGTCCTGGTGAAATACCGGGCTAGTCTTACCATGCATCACCTGCCGCGCGCGCACCACGTCGCCGCCAAAGGCCTGGCCAATGGACTGGTGACCCAGGCAGACGCCCAGGATCGGCAGCTTGCCGGCGAAATGCTTGATCGCTTCGATGGACACACCGGCTTCGGTTGGCGTGCAAGGACCGGGCGACACGACGATCCGCTCAGGGTTGAGCGCTTCGATTTCAGCCACGGTCAGTTCGTCGTTGCGCACGACCTTGACCTCGGCACCCAACTCGCCAAGGTATTGCACAACGTTATAGGTAAAGGAGTCGTAGTTATCGATCATCAGCAACATGGGGATTACAACCTCTTGAATTCACTGACTTTTAATACAGCCTTCAGTGGATTGCCCGCTGACAGGCCCGCCGGAGGTTGCAATCACTCAACCAGCACAAGCGGAGTCGAACAGGGGTAAAGAAGGCAAAGCGGTACAGGTCCGGCCGGGCCGGCAGAGAAAAGTTAGGCGCGCCAACGCCAACGGGCGTGTGCCTTAACAACTCGCATCAAGAGTTTGCTGACGATCAACACGGGGAAGGTCTCATTCATACGTTCAGGCACAGTAACTTAGCTGAGCAGAGGGTGCAATATGGCGGGACCCGCGCCCGGACAAACAAGCGATGCGGCCTTTGGCCATAGCTCATGTACAAAAGTTTTTGGTACTGTCGTCTCGTTCAATACAAAAATAAATAAAACGGACTTACTTATGATCAGACAGAAGTTGTTTGTCCCGCTTGCCAGCAGTCTTTTGTCCTTGGCCTGCGCCCAGGCAATAGCCGCGCCGTCCCCCTATTCCAGCTTTATCGTGTTCGGCGACAGCCTCAGCGATGCCGGGCAGTTCGCCGACCCCGGCGGTCCCGCGGGAGCGACCCAGCGTTTTACCAACCGCACCGGGCCGGTCTACCTGGATGGCAGCGGGGAACTCCGTTCCGCCAACTCGACCCAATTGCTCGGCGCCAAGCTGGGGTTCTCGGACGACCAGCTCGCCGCATCGACTTCGGCCACCCGCGCCAGCGAAGGCCTGCCTGACGGCAACAACTGGGCGGTCGGCGGTTATCGCACCGACCAGATTCTCGATTCGATTACCACCACCTCGACCGCCGGCAGCCGTAGCCGCCCGGGCTATCTGGTGGCCAACAATTTCCGCGCCGATCCGAATGCCCTGTACTATCTGTCGGGCGGTGGCAACGACTTCCTCCAGGGTCGCGTCACCAGCCTCGACCAGGCCAACGCCGCGGCCGGCCGGCTGGTCGACAGCGTGCAGACCCTGCAACAGGCCGGCGCCCGCTACATCATGGTCTGGCTGCTGCCGGATATCGGCCTGACCCCGGCGATCAACGGCAGTCCGTTGCAAGGGTTCACTTCCCAGCTCAGCGCCCAATTCAACACCGAACTGGTCCGACAGCTGCAGACGGTCGATGCCGAAGTCATTCCCCTCAACATTCCCGCGCTCTTGAAGGAAAGCTTCGCCAACCCGGCGCAGTTCGGCCTGGCCACCGACCAGAACCTCACCGCCACCTGTTTCAGTGGCAATGGCTGTACGGAAAACGCTCGCTATGGCATTCACAGCGCCACACCGGACCCGAGCAAGCTGATCTACAACGACTCCGTCCACCCCACCGAAGCCGGCCAGCGGTTGATCGCCGATTATGCTTACTCCTTGTTGGCGGCGCCCTGGGAAATAACCCTGCTCCCGGAAATGGCCCAAGGCACCCTGCGCGCCCATCAGGACGAGCTGCGCAACCAATGGCAGGCCGATTGGGAAAACTGGCAGGGCGTCGGTCAATGGCGGGCGATTGTCGCCGCGGGCGGCCAGCACCAGGACTTCGACAGCCAGCGCAGCGGCGCCAGTGCCGACGGCAACGGCTTCAACCTGAACATCGGTGGCAGCTACCGGCTCAACGAGGCCTGGCGAGTAGGCGTGCTGGCCGGCGCCTATCGGCAGAAGCTCGAAGCTGGCAGCAACGACTCGGACTACAAACTCAACACCTACCTGGGCACCGCCTTCGTCCAGTACCAGCAAAACCGCTGGTGGGCCGACGCGGCGGCTACCGCCGGACATCTGGACTACGACAACCTCAAGCGCAAATTCGACCTGGGCCCCAACGAACGCGGGGAAAAAGGCGATACCAGCGGCGATATCCTGGCCTTCAGCGCTCGCCTGGGCTACGACATCGCGCAGCAGGCCAGCAGCCCGTGGCACCTGTCGCCGTTCATCAGCGCCGACTACGCGCGGGCCAAGGTCGACGGTTACTCCGAGGACGGCAGCGACTCCACCGCCCTGACCTTCGACGACCAGAAACGCACCTCGCGGCGCCTGGGCATCGGCCTGCAGGGCAAGTATCAGATCACCCAGCAAACCCAGGTGTTCGGCGAAATCGCCCACGAAAAGGAATACGAGGACGACACCCAGAAACTGACCATGGCCCTCAACAGCCTGCCGGATAATCGCTACACCCTGGAAGGCTATACCCCGCAGACCAACCTGAACCGCCTGAACCTCGGGGTCAGCCACAAACTCACCCAGGACCTGGCCCTGCGCGCCAGCTACAACATCCGCAAGGACGATGGCTTCACCCAGCAAGGCATCAATGTCGGGGTCAGCCTCGACTTCTAAACCGCAGGCAATAAAAAACGCTGCCCCCGTGAGGAGGCAGCGTTTTTTTATGGCTCGTTTTCCGGCTCAGCTATCGGCCGTCTGCTCGGCCAAGGCCACAGCGCGGAACATGGCGCGACGCTTGTTCAGGGTTTCTTCCCATTCCAGCGCCGGCACCGAGTCGGCGACTATGCCGCCACCGGCCTGCACATGCAGTTCGCCATCCTTGATCACCGCCGTACGAATGGCGATGGCGGTGTCCATGTTGCCATTCCAGGCGAAATAACCCACAGCCCCGCCATACACACCGCGCTTGACCGGCTCCAGCTCGTCGATGATTTCCATCGCACGGATCTTCGGCGCGCCGGACAAGGTGCCTGCCGGCAAAATCGCCCGCAGCGCATCCATCGCAGTCAGCCCAGCCTTCAACTGGCCAGTGACGTTGGAGACGATGTGCATCACGTTGGAATAACGCTCGATCACCATCTTCTCGGTGAGCTTCACCGAACCGATCTCGGAAACCCGCCCGGTGTCGTTGCGCCCCAGGTCGATCAGCATCAGGTGTTCGGCAATTTCCTTGTCGTCGGAGAGCAGATCCTTCTCCAGCGCCAGGTCCGCCTCTTCGCTGGCGCCCCGTGGACGGGTGCCGGCGATCGGGCGAACAGTGATCAGGTTGTCTTCGACCCGCACCAGCACTTCCGGCGAACTGCCGACGACATGGAAGTCGCCGAAGTTGAAGAAGTACATGTAAGGCGTCGGGTTGAAACAACGCAGGGCGCGATACAGGTCGATCGGCGCCGCCTTGAAGTCGATGGACATGCGCTGCGACGGCACCACCTGCATGCAGTCGCCCGCCAGGATGTACTCCTTGATGGTGTCGACGGCACGCTCGTAGTCGCCCTGGGTGAAGCTGGAGCGGAACACCGGGTCGGCCGCCTGCTGCTTGCTGAAGTCCAGGCCAGGACGCGGAGTGATGGGCTGGCGCAGTTTCTCCAGCAACGCTTGCAGACGCGCCTGGCCTTGCTCGAAGGCATCGTCCTGGGACGGATCGGCGAGGACGATGGCGTGCATCTTGCCGGCGAGGTTATCGAACACCACCACGGCGTCGGAGACCATCAGCAGAATGTCCGGTACGCCGATCGGATCCGGGTTCGGGCATTTGCCCAGGCGCTTCTCCACATAACGCACACAGTCGTAGCCGAAGTAACCGACCAGGCCACCATTGAAACGCGGCAGGCCCGCGATGGTCGGCACCTGGTAGCGCGCCTTGAATTCTTCGACGAACGCCAATGGATCGGCCACGTCATGGCTTTCGGTCTCGACACCATCGACGGTCACGCTGACATGGTGGTCATGCACCCGCAGCACGGTGCGGCAGGGCAAACCGATGATCGAGTAACGGCCCCACTTCTCGCCGCCCTGCACCGACTCCAGCAGGTAGGAGTTGGGCTGGTCGGCCAGTTTCAGGTAGATCGACAGCGGCGTGTCGAAGTCGGCCAGGGTTTCGCAGGCAAGCGGGATGCGGTTGTAGCCGGCAGCGGCCAAACGCAGGAATTCTTCGCGGATCATGGGGTGCCTCGTGGCTTGAGGTTCTGACAGTCAGGTATGCAAACGCGCCGGAAGACCGGCCAGGAACAAGTCAGGCGCGCCAACGCCAGCGGGCCAGGGCCTTGATGACTTTCATCCAGAGTTTGCGAGTGACCACCACGATGGCGTTTCCAGGAGGGGATTGAACAGCGTCGGGCAACGTTATCTCAGCGGCCGGATCCAGGCAACCGGGAATTAGCTGGCGCAGATCGTCGATCACCAGGGTCGGCATTTCCTCGGCAATCGGCCGTCCGTGGTTGTAGCCATAGCTCAATGCCACGCACTTCACGCCCGCGGCTTTCGCCGCCTGCACGTCGCTGCGCGAGTCACCGACGAACAGCGATTGCGAGGCCGGGATACTGGCCATTTTCATGACGAAGAACAGGGCGGCCGGGTCGGGCTTCTTCTGTGGCAGGGTATCGCCACCGATGATCCAGCGGAAATAGCGGCCGATCTTCATCTGATCCAGCAAGGGGGCGACGAAACGCTCCGGCTTGTTGGTGATCAGCGCCATTTCGACGCCCTGCTTGTGCAGCCATTTGAGGGTGTCGCGCACGCCGGGGTAGACCACGGTCAGTGCGTGGCCATCCTCATAGGCGCTGTTGAACAGCTCCAGCCCGCGCTCCGCCTCGACATCGTCGACGCCCTGCGCCGCGATGTCGTTGGCCAAGGCCCGGCGCACCAGCATCTGCACGCCGTTGCCAACCCACTCGCGCACCGATTCGATACCGGCAGGCGGGCGCCCCAGTTTGAGCAGCATGTCGTCCACGGCCGCCGCGAGGTCGGGAACCGAATCGACCAGGGTGCCATCCAGGTCGAACATCACCAGCCGCGGCAGACGCCCCGGGAACAGCTGCTCGAAACCACTCATGGACGAGCCAGCGCCAGTTCGGCGCGCATCTTCTCGATCACTTCCTGGTAGTTCGGCGCATTGAAGATCGCCGAGCCCGCCACGAAGGTATCGGCGCCCGCGACAGCGATTTCGCGGATGTTGTTCACATTCACCCCACCGTCGATTTCCAGGCGGATGTCGCGACCGGAAGCATCGATCAGGGCACGGGCCTCACGCAGCTTGTCGAGGGTACCCGGGATGAACTTCTGGCCACCGAAACCCGGGTTGACGCTCATCAGCAGGATCATGTCGACCTTGTCCATGACGTACTTGAGCACGTCCAGCGGGGTCGCCGGGTTGAACACCAGGCCGGCCTTGCAGCCGCCTTCGCGGATCATTTGCAGGGAACGGTCGACGTGCAGCGTGGCTTCCGGGTGGAAGGTGATATAGGTGGCGCCGGCTTCGATGAAGTCGCCGATGATGCGGTCCACCGGGCTCACCATCAGGTGGGCGTCGATCGGCGCGGTGATGCCGTACTTACGCAGGGCGGCGCAGACCATCGGGCCAATGGTGAGGTTGGGTACATAGTGGTTGTCCATGACATCGAAGTGCACGATATCGGCGCCAGCGGCGAGAACATTGTCCACTTCCTCGCCCAGGCGGGCGAAATCGGCGGAGAGAATCGACGGAGCAATTGCGAAGGGCTGCATGACGCACCTTTTTGAGCAGAAATCACGGTGGCGCGCATTGTATACCTCATGCTTTGGCGCGCGCACCGTGACTGCGATGATCAGTAAGCCGCGCGATAGATCTTCTCTATATCGCCCGGACTCAACCTGCGCGGGTTATTGCGCATCAGGCGCTCGATCCCCGCGGCCTCCACCGCCATGGACGGAATGGCCTCCTCCGGTACCCCGAAGCTGCGCAGCCCCGATGGAATCTCCACCGCGGCGCAAAGCTGGGTCATGGCCTCGACGGCCTTGTCGGCAGCCTCGGCCGCGCTCAAATGAGCGGTATTCACCCCCATGGCCTCGGCGATATCCTGCATGCGCTCGACACAGGCCATCTTGTTCCAGGTCATGACGTACGGCAGCAGCAAGGCATTGCTGACGCCATGACCGATGTTGAAACGCCCGCCCAGCGGATAGGCCAGGGCATGCACCGCACCAACCCCGGCGTTGCCGAAGGCCATGCCGGCCATCAGGCTGGCGGTGGCCATGTCTTCACGAGCCTGCAGGTGGGCAGGATTGGCGTAGGCCTTGGGCAGCGCCTGGACGATCAGCCGGATGGCACCAATGGCCAGGGAGTCGGTGATGGGTGAGGCGTTGAGCGACAGGTAGGACTCGATGGCATGCACCAGGGCATCGACACCGCTGGCGGCAGTGACGCTGCGCGGGCAGGTCAGGGTCATTTGCGGGCTGACCAGCGCCACATCCGGCAACAGATAGTCGCTGACAATGCCCTTTTTCAGCTGCGCGACCTTGTCCGAGAGAATCGCCACATTGGTGACTTCGGAGCCAGTGCCGGCCGTGGTGGGGATGGCGATCAGCGGCGGCCCCTTGCGCGGCACCTGGTCGATACCGAACAGGTCTTCCAGCGCGCCGTGATAACCGGCGTAGGCCGCGACACTTTTGGCGATATCGATGGCACTGCCGCCGCCCAGGCCGATCAGCCCGTCGTGCCCGCCTTCGCGGTAAACCTGCATGCAGTCTTCGACGATGGCGATTTCCGGATCGGGCAGCACCCGGTCGAAAATCTCGTAGTCACGCCCGCCCAGCTGCGCCAGCGCCAGCTCCACGGTGCCGGACTTGACCAGCGCGGCATCGGTGACGATCAGCGGGTTATCGACATCCAGGCGGCTCAGTTCGGTGGACAGTTGCTCGATGGCGGCAGAACCAGTGAGCAGTTTGTGGGCGATTTTGAAAGAGGAAAGACTCATGTGCGCGGCCTCTTATAAAGGTGGGAGCTGGCACAAGAGTAGCTGGGGATTCGGGGTTGTCTGCTATTTCAGCGATGAATACCGCAACAGACCGCTCCCCCGACCGGCGCGGGAGCGATCTGGCCGGGGCTGTCAGACCGAGGCGGTGCGCAGTTTTTCGCTGCGACCGCGCAGCCATTCCAGGGTCAGCAGCAGAATCACCGAGAAGGCGATCAGCAGCGTCGCTGCGGCGGCGATGGTCGGGCTGAGGTTTTCGCGGATACCGCTGAACATCTGCCGAGGCAAGGTGGCTTGCTCGGGGCCGGCGAGGAACAGCGTGACCACCACTTCATCGAACGAGGTGGCAAAGGCGAACAGCGCGCCGCTGATCACCCCCGGCGCGATCAACGGCAGGGTCACCCGGCGGAACGCCGTCAGCGGCGAAGCACCGAGGCTGGCCGCGGCCCGCACCAGGTTCTGGTTGAAGCCCTGCAAGGTGGCCGAGACCGTGATGATCACGAAAGGCACACCCAGCACGGCGTGGACGATGATCAGCGAGAAGAAGCTGTTCCCCATGCCCAGGGGCGCGAAGAACAGGTAGCTGGCCACGCCGATGATCACCACCGGCACCACCATCGGCGAAATCACCAGCGCCATCACCAGCGCCTTGCCGGGGAAGTCGCCGCGGGTCAGGCCGATCGCCGCCAGCGTGCCGAAGACCATCGCCAGCACCGTCGCCGCCGGGGCGACGATGATGCTGTTCTTCAGGGCGCGCATCCATTCCGCCGAGCCGAAGAAGTCGTGATACCACTGCAGCGAGAAGCCTTGCAGCGGGTACACCAGGAAGCTGCCCGAATTGAACGACAATGGCACTATCACCAGCACCGGCAGGATCAGGAACAACAGGATCAAGCCGCAGAGAATCCGCAAGCTGTAGAACCAGACCCGCTCGACGGGCGACATGTAAGGGCTCAGCATTTCGATTCTCTCCTTAGCTCAGGCGCAGGCGACTGGCGCCCACCAGCCAGCTGTAGATCAGATACAGCACGATGGTCGCCAACAGCAGCAGGCCGCCCAGCGCGGTCGCCATGCCCCAGTTGATGCTGGTGTTGGTGTAGAAGGCGACGAAGTAGCTGACCATCTGGTCGTTCGGGCTGCCCAGCAGCGCCGGGGTGATGTAGTAGCCGATGGCGAGGATGAATACCAACAGGCAACCGGCGCCGACGCCGGCATAGGTCTGTGGGAAATACACCCGCCAGAAACTGGCGAACGGGTGGCAGCCGAGGGAAATCGCCGCGCGCATATAGGTCGGCGAGATGCCTTTCATCACGCTGTAGATCGGCAGGATCATGAACGGCAGCAGGATGTGCACCATGGAGATGTAGACCCCGGTGCGGTTGAACACCAGCTCCAGCGGCTTGTCGATCACGCCCATGGCCATCAGCGCACTGTTGATCAGGCCGCCCGATTGCAGCAGCACGATCCACGCCGCCACACGCACCAGGATCGAAGTCCAGAACGGCAGCAGCACCAGAATCATCAGCAGGTTGCTCTGGCGCGCCGGCAGGTTGGCCAGCAGGTACGCCAGCGGGTAAGCCAGCACCAGGCAGATGCCGGTAATCACCAGGCCCATCCAGAAGGTCCGGGCGAAGATATCCAGGTAGATGGCCTGGTCAGGGGTCGCCGGGGCGATCTCCCCCAGGTCGTCGATCCGATGGTCGACGGCGGCCAGCAGGTAGAACGGGGTCAGGCTGCTGGTATTACGGCGTACCGCCTGCCAGTAGGCCGGGTCGCCCCAGCGCTCGTCGATGGCTTCCAGCGCTTCCTTATAGGAAGCCGGCTCCTCCTTGAACGGCAGGGAACGAGCGGTTTTGGTCAGCAGGCTGCGATAGCCGGCCAACTCCATGTTCAGTCGCTTGGACAGGTCGCCCAGGGTTTGATGCTTGCGCGCTTCGGCCAGGTCTTCGCTCAGCGCCTTGTACACCGGCTCGGCCGGCAGGCCGCGTCCGTCCCAACCGGCCACGGCGACCACGGTGCGCGGCATGCCTTCGACCACTTCCGGGTTGCCGACGCTCTTGTACAGCAGCGCTGCGATAGGCACGAGAAACACCAGCAGCAGGAACAGCACCAGAGGCGCTATCAAGGCTTGTGCCTTCCAGCGGTTGACCCGCTCGGCACGCGCCAGGCGCTGCTTGAGGCTGGGGCTGGTGACCTCGTTCAGGGGAACGCTAATGGCCATGACGAACTCCGCAAATCTTTAAACGGTAACGGCGTCACCCACGGGGTGACGCCGCCCATGCATGACGCCTTACTTGGCCGCCCACGAGTTGAAACGCTGCTCCAGCTGCTCGCCGTTGTCAGCCCAGAAGCTGACGTCGATCTGCACCTGGTTGGCGATGTTTTCCGGGGTGGTCGGCATATCTTTCAGGATGTCCTTGGCCAGCAGCGGGACTGCCTGGGTGTTGGCCGGACCGTAGGCGATGTTTTCCGAGTAGGTCTTCTGCTGCTGCGGCTGCACCGAGAACGCGATGAATTTCTTCGCTGCTTCGGCGCGGGTCTTGTCCAGGCCCTTCGGAATGGCCCAGGCGTCGAAGTCGTAGATACCGCCGTTCCACACGACCTTCAGGTTGCTTTCCTTCTGTACTGCGGCGATCCGGCCGTTGTAGGCCGAGCTCATGACCACGTCACCGGAAGCCAGGTACTGCGGCGGCTGGGCACCGGCTTCCCACCACTGAATGCTTGGCTTGAGCTCATCGAGCTTCTTGAAGGCGCGATCCTGACCGTCCTTGCCGGCCAGCACCTTGTACACATCCTTGGGGGCCACGCCGTCGGCCATCAGGGCGAATTCCAAGGTGTACTTGGCGCCCTTGCGCAGGCCGCGCTTGCCCGGGAATTTCTTGGTATCCCAGAAATCCACCCAGCTGGTCGGCGCGGTTTTCAGCTTGTCGGCGTTATAGGCCAGGACGGTCGACCAGACGAAGAAACCCACGCCGCAAGGCTGGATCGCGCCCTTGACGTAATCCTCGGCCTTGCCGAACAACTCGGGATCGAGTTGCTCGAACATGTCTTCGTCGCAACCGCGGGACAGCTCCGGCGATTCAACCTCCACCAGGTCCCAGGACACGCTCTTGGTGTCGACCATGGCTTTGACCTTGGCCATCTCACCGTTGTATTCGCCAGCGACTATCTTGCCGTTGCCTGCCGCCTCCCAGGGGGCATAGAAGGCTTTGACCTGAGCCGCCTTGTTCGCCCCGCCAAAGGACACCACGGTCAGGTCCGGGCCCGCCGCCATCGCGTGCGCCGCGCCCATCAGGCCCAATGTCAAAGCGGTGAATTTCAGGGATCTCAACATTTATTGTTCTCTCCACGTGCAGGGTTGGTGAAGCAAGGGGGCGATCAATGCGCCTCTAGAAGTGGGTCGAGCGCGCGAACGTGCTCGACCTGCCAGCCAAGCGGAACCACATCGCCCACCGCCAGCGCAGGATCGAGCTCGGCAATCGGCTGTTTCACGAAGAAGTCGGTCTTGCCACAGACTTCCAGGCGAACCCGGACGTGGTCGCCCAGATAGATGAATTCCGCCACCCTCCCTGAGAAGCGGTTGACACAGCTTTCGCTGGAGCCGTTGAGGCTCACGCGTTCCGGACGAATCGACAGGGTCACCGGCTCGCCGGTCTTGCCGACGTTGACCGCCAGCGCCTCGACCTTCTCGCCACGCCCCAGCTCGACCACGCAGCGGTCGCCGCTGTGGCTGTGCAGGCGGCCGTTGAGACGATTGTTCTCGCCGATGAAGTTGGCGACGAAGGTGTTCTTCGGCTCTTCGTAAAGGGTCCGTGGCGGGGCGATCTGCTGGATTTCGCCCTGATGGAATACCGCGACCCGATCGGACATGGTCAGGGCTTCGCCCTGGTCGTGGGTCACGTAGACCACGGTGACGCCGAGGCGCTGGTGCAGGTGCTTGATTTCCATCTGCATGTGTTCGCGCAGCTGTTTGTCCAGCGCGCCGAGGGGTTCGTCCATCAGCACCAGCTGCGGCTCGAACACCAGCGCCCGGGCCAGGGCCACCCGCTGCTGCTGGCCACCGGACAGTTGCGCCGGATAACGCTGGGCGAAGGACTCGAGCTGGACCATGCTCAGCACGCGTTTGACCCGCTCGCTGATGTCAGTCTTGCTCAGGCCACGCACCGACAGCGGGAACGCCAGGTTCTCGGCTACGGTCATGTGCGGGAACAACGCATAGTTCTGGAACACCATGCCGATATCCCGCTTGTGCGGCGGCACGTTGTTGATCGCCCGCCCGGCCAGCTGGATCTCGCCGGCGGTCGGGGTCTCGAAGCCGGCCAGCATCATCAGGCTGGTGGTCTTGCCGGAACCGGATGGCCCGAGCAGGGTAAGGAACTCGCCTTTGCGAATTTCCAGGTTGAGGTCTTTGACGATCAGGTTTTCGCCGTCGTAGCTCTTTTGCACACCACGGAAACTGACCAGTACATCACTCGCCCCAGCGCTTGAATCGACCTCGCTCATACCCACACCTTTTGTTTTTTGACGGCTGTGGACTAAGCCTAGTGGAGGCCGCAAGCCGCGCAAATCGGGGGGTATGAGAGATTGGCCTCAGCCGGATGGAAGGTTCCTTGTAGGGATTGCCCTACAAGGATGGCGCGATTGGACAAGTCCCCGCAGAGGCCCGACGGGGATCATGGCCATGAGCCGGTTTGAGTGTCGCAAATGAATATGTCGCGGCTGGCAGCCCTCGCAATCAAAGCAGCTTGTGTTCCATCGCGTACTTCACCAGCTCGGCCAGGGAGGTGATGTTGAGCTTCTGCATCAGCCGCGCCTTGTGGGTACTGATGGTCTTGCTGCTCAAGGCCAGCTGCTGGGCGATATCGTTGACGTTGGCGCCCTGGGCCAGCCGCTCGAACACGGAAAACTCGCGCTCCGAAAGCAGGGAATGCAGGGGCCGGGTATCCGTCAGACCGACTTCGAAGACCATCCGATCAGCCAGTTCCGGATCGATATAACGCCCGCCCGCCGCCACCTTGCGGATCGCCGTCAGCAGCAGCGCCGGGTCGCTGTCCTTGGTGGCATAACCGGCCGCCCCGACCTTCAGCGCCCGGGCCGCCATCTGCGCTTCATCGTGCATCGACAGCACCAGGATCGCCGGCGGATTGTTCAGCGCGCGAATCCGCGGGATCGCCTCCAGGCCGTTGACGCCAGGCATGGAAATATCCAGCAGCACCACCTCGCAAGGCACGTGGCGCAGGGTTTCCAGCAACTGCTCGCCATTGCTCGCCTCCCCCGCCACCGTCAGGTCCTTGGCCAGGCCGATCAACTGCTTGATGCCTTCGCGAACGATGGTGTGGTCTTCGGCTACCAGTACACGGATCACAGCTCGTACCTCTTCTTATTAGTGATGTTCTCTGCAGCAGTGAGTCTGCTCGCGCCTACAGGTCCAGCGGCACAGTAACGCTCAAGGTGGTGCCCTCGCCCAGCTGACTGTCCAGGGTCAGGCTGCCGCCCATGATCAGTACCCGCTCGCGCATGCCCACCAGACCGAAGGACGTCGGCCGCCCGGCCTCGACCACAAAACCCTGGCCGTCATCGCTGATGGTCATGCACAGCTGGTCGTGCTCGAGACTCAGGGTCAGTTCAACAGTATGCGCCTGTGCATGGCGCATCACGTTGGTCAGCGCCTCCTGGAGGATGCGGAACAGACCGATGGCCTTGGCGTCGCTGAGCACCGGCAGATTGTCCGGTACCTGTACCAGACAAGGAATCTGCGTGCGCGCCTCGAAACGCCGCGCCTGCCACTCGATGGCCGACGCAATCCCGGCATCGAGAATCGGCGGGCGCAAGGCCGTGGCCACATCCCTCACCAGCTGGAACAGCTGGGCGATCAGGCGTTTCATGCTATTCAGGCGCTCGTGCAGCCCCGGATCGAGCTGCGCGTAGGCCAACTCGCACATCGAGGTCTCCAGCTTGAGCACCGTAAGCATCTGCCCCAATTCGTCGTGCACCTCCCGAGCGATGCGGGCCTTTTCCTCTTCGCGCACGCTTTCCAGGTGCGCCGACAGCTCGCGCAGTTGCTCCCGGGAACTGGCCAACTCCAGTTCGATACGCTTGCTTTCGCTGATGTCCCAGACGATGCCGTCCCAGACATAGGCGCCGTCCTCGAGCTGGCGGGTGATGGCCTTGATTTCCGCCCAGCGCTGTTCGCCCTGCCGGGTCAGGATCCGCCCCTGCCAGGACCAGTCGCTGTCGGTATCCAGGGCATGGTCCTGGGTCTGGTGATAGCTGGCCCGGTCCTCCGGGTGCACCAGGCTGCGCAGCCCTATGTCGCGGTGGCTGAGGGTTGCCGGGGAGTAACCCACCAGGCTCTCGCTGCCTTCGCTGATGTAGGCGAAATCGATCTGCCCGGTCACCGGCGCCCGCTCCAGGCGGAACACCAGCCCCGGCACGTTGGCGGCGATCCCCTGCAACCGCGCTTCACTTTCCTGCAGGGCGGCCAGCGCACGACGGCGCTCGGTAACGTCAGTGAGATAAACCACCAGGTACTCGCCATCGCGAAAGCGCAGAAAGCTCAGCGACACATCGGCCGGCAGGATGCTGCCGTCGGCGCGGACACACTGGGTCTCGAAGCTGGGCGGCGCGTCCTCGCTGGCCCGGGCGCGCTTCCACAGGCCAAGCCAGCGATCCATGTTCAGGTTGGGTTCGAAGTCGCTCAACGGCCGGTCGACCACCACCCCCGGCGCATAGCCCAGCATGCTTTCAGCCGCGCGGTTGGCGTAGCGCACATGACTGTCCCAGTTGACCCAGAGAATGCCCACCGTACTCTGGTCGATGGAAAACTGGGTCAGGCGCAAGGCCTCTTCACTGGCCTCGCGCCGGGCCAGGTCCTCGCGGGTGGTCAACAACCGCTGCTCGAGCGCCTGTTGCTGGCGACGCTGCCAGATAACGATGGCGATGCTCGCCAACAACAGCACAGCCAGCAACAGGCTAAGGTTCTGCCAGAAGCCGCGGGACTCGCTCAGCCGCGGATACTTGGGCTGCAGCCAGCGATTGTGCAGCTGCTCCAGGTCCTTGGCGGCGATACCATGCAAGGCGCGCTGCACTATGTCCGCAAGCTCGGGCCAGTCGCGCCGGGTCGCCACCCGCAGCAGTTGCGGCAGGCCAATATCGCCCACCACCGCCAGGCCGGCGAACTCCGGCTCCGCCGACAAACGACTGAGCTGCGCCTCATCGATCACCGCATAACGCGCCTGCTGGCTGAGCAGCAATTGCAGGGCCTGGCGTTCCAGGGGCACGCCCTGCAGATTGAGGTTGGAATAGGTCGCGCGCAGGTAGTCCGCCACCGCGCTGGGCATGCGCACCGCCACGCGGGTCTGGCTGTCGAGCTTCTCCAGCTCCACCGCGCCGGCGCCCTTCTGCTCGCCGACCACCAGTTGCGGCACGCGCATATAGGGGTCGGAAAACTGCCAGAGCCGCAGGCCGGCCGGGGTCTGGCTCAGGCCCGGGGCCATGTCGACTTCACCGGCGCGCACCGCGGCTTCCAGCTGCGCCTGATCGGCAAAGTTGCGCCAGCTCAACTCGACCTTCATCGCCCGGGCCAGCCACTGCATCAATTCGATATTGGCGCCGGACAAGCGTTGCAGCCGCCGGTCGTACTGGGCGTAGGGAGCCTGGAGCACCACGCCGACCCGCAGTTCCCGGTGCTGCTCCAGCCACTGCTGCTGAGTAGGGTTCCACTGCGCCTGGGCGATATGCGGCGCAGGCACCGCCCAGGCCATCAAGGGAAGGCAGATACAGCCGATAACCAGCAGGCAGCGAAAACGCATCATCTGAAGTCTCACACACTGACAAATACTGACCAACCCATTAGGCTGCCGGGATTACTTCTGGCCTGGAATAACCGATGCCCCTTGTCCACCGCTCGGCACTGCCCGCATTGTGCCTGTCGCTGATCCTGCCTTGTGCCTTTTCGGTCGAGGCGGCCGATCCGCAACCCACCCCGGCAGAACAGGCTGCCGCGGAAAAACCGGCCGAACGCCAGCCGCTCCTTGAGCGTAGCCAGGAAGATGCCGCGGCCCTCGAGCGCGTCGTGCCAGCCGGCGAACAACAGTCACTGCAAGCCGGCAGCGAGAGCTTTCTGGCGCTGTGGAAACCGGCCAACACCAGCGACCCCAAGGGCGCGGTGATTATCATCCCCGGCGCAGGCGAAACCGCCGACTGGCCTCAGGCAATCGGCCCTTTACGCAACAGATTGCCGGATGCCGACTGGAGCAGCCTGAGCCTGACCTTGCCCGACCTGCAGAGCGATGCGGCGCAACCGCGCATCGTCGAGGCCGAACCTGCGCCCGCGACCGCCGACACTAGCAGCAAAGATGCCGCCACGGCAGCGCCCAAGCCAATCGAGCAGGCCGCCGGTGGCGAAGCCGAGATTGCCGATCGCGCGGTGGTAGAGAGCAGCGAAGAACAGGCCAAGGCCGACGCCGAGCGAATCTTTACCCGTATCGACGCCGCGGTGACCTACGCCCAGCAGCAGAACGCCCGCAGCATTGTGTTGCTGGGTCATGGCAGCGGCGCCTACTGGGCCACGCGCTACCTGAGCGAAAAACAGCCGCCGGAGATTCAAAAGCTGGTACTGGTGGCCGCCCAGACCCCGTCCATCGGCAAACCCGGACTGGCGGAACTGACGCCGACCCTGAAGCTGGCGACCGCCGATTTTTTCTACAAGGACAACGTGCAGGCGCGCAAGAGCGCCCTGGAACGCCTGCAGGCCAGCAAACGCCTGAAGAACGCCAACTTCACCCAGATCTCGCTCAACGCCCTGCCGGGCAACAGCACGGCTGAAAACGAGCAGTTGTTCAGACGCGTACGCGGCTGGCTGAGCCCGCAACCCTCACAAGACTGAGACCACACCCGGCCCCGCTCCTGTTTTTTTGACAGGGAGCGAGGCCGGGCGTGGGGCATTTCCCTCTATCGAAAATCCCGACGCTCGCGGATCAGTGCATAAGCGCTGTGCAGCTCACGGGTTTTCTCCGTGGCTTCACGCACCTGCAACGGGCTTGCACCGCTGCCGGCAATCTTGTCCGGGTGATGGCGACTGAGCAGGCGCCGATAAGCCCGCTTGATCTGCGAAGGTTCGCTGGTTGCGGAGACACCCAGCAGGCGCAATGCTTCCTGATAGGTGCCACTGCTATTGGCCAACGGTTTTTTGCTCGGCTCATAGTCCGCCGCCAACGCCTGTACCTGCTGCGAGGTCCAGCCCAGCCACTTGCCCCAGAGCTGGATCAGCTCGCGCTCGGCGGTGCTGGCCCGACCATCGGCCCAGACCATCCGCCAGCACGCGCGCAATACACCCTCGGCGGCATAAGGCTGCTCCGCCAGGCG
Source organism: Pseudomonas sp. GW460-12-10-14-TSB1 (assembly GCF_017349775.1). NCBI lineage: Bacteria > Pseudomonadati > Pseudomonadota > Gammaproteobacteria > Pseudomonadales > Pseudomonadaceae > Pseudomonas > Pseudomonas sp. GW460-12-10-14-TSB1. The sequence goes on along the minus strand of NZ_JACNAC010000008.1, from coordinate 132,121 downwards.
TCGCAGGTAGCCCCGCAGCCGATCGTTACCCGACTTGCCCCGATTGAACGCGGCAATGGCGCGGCGCTGCGCGGCTTCGCTCATATCCAGCGAGCGCATTTCCAGGCGCGCCTGCTGGATATGCCCGTCGACCACCCGGCCATCGCTTTTCGCCAACCGCCCCAAGAGTACGAACAGCAGTTCATCGTTGCGCAGCGCCGGTCGACCGCCCAGCCGCTCACGCAACTGGGCCCAGCTATGCAGTTGCAGGCGCCGGTCCAGTGCCTGCCCTAACAACGCTCCCAGCATGGCCCCCGGGATACTGGCTATGGCAAAGCCAGCCCCGGCTCCGATCAGAGTCCCTGGCCACAACATATTAGTGACTCGCTTCTAACAAGGTTTCGACTTCCGCCAAGCGCTCATGGGTCCCGACATCGACCCAGTGTCCCTGCAAACGCTCGCCGCTGACCTGTCCATCGGCCATGGCCTTGCGCAGTAGGGGCGCCAGTTTGAATGCGCCCGGTGTACAGCCCTGGAACAGATCCGGATGCAGCACCGCAATACCACTGTAGGTCAGGGTCTGCGAACCCGGCTCGGCGTCCCGCACCCGGGCATCATCGCTGAGGATGAAATCCCCAGCGGTGTGGTGAGCCGGGTTATCCACCAGCACCAAGTGCGCCATCGCGGCCATCGGCCGGTTCAGCAGGCGAAAATCGTAATCGGTCCAGACATCGCCGTTGACCACCAGGAAGGCCTCGTCACCCAGCAATGGCAAGGCGCGGAAAATACCGCCACCGGTTTCCAGCGGCTCGCCCTCCGGCGAATAGCGGATGCTCAAGCCAAAGCGTGAGCCATCGCCCAGATGATCCTCGATCTGCTGCCCCAGCCAGGCGTGGTTGATGACGATCTCGGTAAAGCCCGCCCGGGCCAGTGCCCGCAGGTGGTACTCGATCAGCGGCACACCGGCGGCGCGGATCAATGGCTTGGGCGTGGTCAGGGTCAAGGGGCGCATCCGTTCACCCTTGCCCGCGGCCAGAATCATTGCCTTCATACACAGGCTCCGACCGGTTGCCGCAGACTGGCCAGCAGTTCGCCCAACTCCGCCAGCTCCGGCCGGCGAGCCAGGACGGCCTCTATATAAGCGAAGAAACGCGGCACGTCACCCAGGTAGCGGGGCTTGCCGTCGCGGTGGCAGATCCGCGCGAAGATCCCGATCACCTTGAGATGGCGCTGTACGCCCATCAGGTCGCTGGCGCGGAGGAAATCCTCGAAATCGGGCTGTACCGCGATCCCCAGCCGGGACGCTTGCTGCCAGTAGTCCTCCAGCCAGCTGCGCACCCGCGCTTCCGGCCAGCTGAGAAAGGCGTCCTTGAACAGGCAGGTGACGTCATAGGTCACCGGGCCGTAGACCGCGTCCTGGAAATCCAGCACGCCCGGATTGGGCTCGCTGAGCATCAGGTTGCGCGGCATATAGTCACGATGCACCAGCACCTTGGGTTGGGCCAGGGCGCTGTCGATCAACAGTTCGCTGACCCGCTGCCATTGGCCACGCTGACGCTCATTCAGCTCGACGCCCAGCTCGCGCCCCACGTACCACTCGGGGAACAGTTCCAGCTCTCGACGCAGCAAAGCGACATCATAACTGGGCAACGGCGCATCCATCGGCAACTGCTGGAAAGCCAGCAAGGTTTGCAGCGCATCCTTGAACAGGGCGTCGGCATTTTCGCCGTCGATCACGTCCAGATAGGTCTTGTTGCCCAGGTCATTGAGCAAAAGAAAGCCGCGCGGCAAATCTTCTGCATAAATTTTCGGCACATTGGTTGCGGATTTTGCCAACAGATGGGCGATATCCACGAAGGGTTTGCAGTTTTCCTGGGGCGGTGGAGCATCCATCACCACAAAGCTGCGGCCTTCGCCTTCCCAGCGGAAATACCGCCGGAAACTCGCGTCGCTGCTGGCCGCGGTCAATGTGGCCGGGGGCACGGGGCCCCAACCGTTGGAGGCATAAACAATCGACAACTGCTCATCGAGCCAAACTTTCAGGTGTTGCAAGCGTACATCTTGGTCAGGCATTGCAAGGGTCTCCGACGGCGCTAGCCGTCAAGCGGGTCATGCTTTATTATCCAGCATCTTTTTCAGACCATCGAGAGGCGTGCGGCCCACACCGCGGGCAGATGGCACGCAGGAAGCCCGGACTAATAAGATGGCATTGAAATCCCCCGCGTTTCGTAAAAAATTTCCGTTGTTGGTTACTGGCAGTCTGCTGGCCCTGCAACCCCTAGCCACTTCGTTCGTGGTCGCCGCAGAACAGTATGACTGCTCAGTCTCTGCTTCGGGCGGCTGGGACTGCGCGCCGAAAACCAGCGCTGCTCAACTGCCTCCGCGCCCCGTGCACGACGCGAGCGCGGTCAGTTCGAGCACCGCTACATCGGCCGAAGGCGGTGAAACCAGCGAAGACACCGGCGCCAAGCCGATGCTGGTTACCGAGTCCAAGGGTCGCGGCATGAAGTCTCGCAGCGAAGACTACAGTCACCTCGACTGGGTTCCGCGCGAGAAGCTCACCGCCGCCCAATTGGCCGAGACCGGTCCTTACTGCGCTGGTGCTTATATCGAACCGATTCGTCCTGGCATGAATGACAAGACGAATAAAAGTGACGCTCCGACCTTTATCGGCGCCAAGGCTTCGCGTTATCAGCAGGAGCAGCAGATCGCTACCCTGGCCGGTGACGTGGTCATGCGCCAGGGCAGCATGCAGGTCGAGGCCGACGAGGCCAACCTGTACCAGGCCGAGAACCGTGGCGAGCTGAGCGGCAACGTCCGCCTGCGCGACAACGGCGCCCTGCTGGTCGGCGATCATGCCGACGTGCAACTGGACACCGGTGAGGCCAAGGTCGACAACGCCGAATACGTGATGCACAAATCGCGCATCCGCGGTAACGCGCTGTACGCCAAACGTGCAGAGAACGCGATCATCCGCCTCAAGGATGGTACGTACACCACGTGCGAACCGAGCAGCAACGCCTGGCAGCTCAAGGGCAACAACATCACCCTGAACCCGGCGACCGGCTTCGGTACCGCGACCAACGTGACGTTGCGCGTCAAGGACATTCCGATCCTGTACACGCCGTACATCTATTTCCCGATCGACGACCGTCGCCAATCCGGCTTCCTGCCGCCGACCATCGGCAGCGGCAGCGATACCGGCTTCATGCTGGTCACCCCGTACTACTTCAACCTGGCGCCAAACTACGACGCCACGTTGTACCCGCGCTACATGAGCAAGCGCGGTATGTTGATGGAAGGCGAATTCCGCTACCTGACCAAGTCCAGCGAAGGTCAGTTCGGCGCGGCGTACCTCAACGACGACAACGACGACCGCAAGCTGCAGTCGGACTACGAAAAAACCCGCTACATGTACAACTGGCAGCACAAAGGCGGGCTCGATTCGCGGGTAATGACCGAGGTCGACTACACCAAGATCAGCGATCCGTACTACTTCCAGGATCTGCAGACTGACCAGATCGGTGTGGAAAGCCGTGATTACATCAACCAGCAGGGCGCAGTGACCTACCGCGGCGATACCTATACCGCGCGGCTCAATGCTCAAGCCTATGAACTGGCCACGGTTTCCAACATCACGCCTTACAACCGCCTGCCGCAGATCACCTTGAATGGTTTCTTGCCGCAGCATCCGGGCGGGCTGGACTTCAGATATGAAACCGAGATCGTCCGGTTTGATCGCGACCTGCAAAACGGGACGTTCTTTGATGAGAATGGCGTCGGCTCGCCGCGACTCGACCGTAACATCACAGGTTTAGCTCGCGCCAATGGCAATCGCCTGAATCTCGCACCAACCATGAGCCTTCCCCTGAACTGGACTTATGGTTTCCTGAAACCGTCCCTCAAGTATCAGTACACCCAGTACGATCTGGATCTGGACAGTATCGGCAAAAGCCAGGTGGCCAACCAAACCGCGGAACAGGATCGTCTGAACGGCACTTACAGCAGCAATCAGAACCGCGGCGTGCCGATCGCCAGTATCGACAGCGGCCTGTACTTCGACCGCAACACCCAATGGTTCGGCAAGAACTATCGTCAGACCTTGGAGCCACGCCTCTACTATCTCTACGTACCCGAGAAAGACCAGAGCGATATCCCGGTATTCGACACCAGCGAGTCCACTTTCAACTACTCGTCGCTGTTCCGTGACAACCGCTTCTCCGGCTCGGACCGTGTAGGCGACGAGAACAAGCTGTCTCTCGGCGTCACCAACCGCTGGATCGAAGAAAACGGCTTTGAACGCCAACGCATCAGCGTCGGCCAGGCCTTGTACTTCAAGGACCGCGAAGTCCAGTTGCCAGGTATCGATGCGAAAACCCGCGACGACGCGCACTCCAACGTTTCGCCTTATGCGCTGGAATACGAGTACCGCTGGAACCGCGACTGGCGCACCACTGCCGACTACAACTGGGATCCGGATACTCGCAGCCCTCGTTCCGGTAGCGCGATGTTCCACTACCAGCCGGAAGACAACCCGAACAAGGTCATCAACGCCGGTTATCGCTATCGCAACGACCTGGTTCGTTACGACCAGTCCACGGGTAAATGGTCTGTGGGCGGTGGCGACTATGGCACTCCAGGGCAACCTGGGTACGTGAAGGACTACTACAAGATCAAGCAGCACGACTTCTCGGTGATCTGGCCGATCGTGCCGCAATGGAACCTGATCAGCCGCTGGCAGTACGACTACAACCGCAACCGTACCCTCGATGCCTTCGGTGGTTTCGAATACGACAACTGCTGCTGGAAACTGCGCCTGATCAACCGTTACTGGGTCAAGTATGACGAAACCAGTCAAGACGCCCCGCAGAACGAGAAAGGCGACCATGGCATCTTCCTGCAAATCGTCCTGAAAGGACTCGGCGGCCTTACCGGCGCCAAGGTAGAGAGCTTCCTCGACAAAGGCATTCAAGGTTACCGTGAACGTGAAGACCAAGCTTTCTGATTGTCTGCGCCCGCTGATGCTGGGCGCGTTGTTCCTGGGTACTGCGGCGAGCGCCGCGGTACAACCCATCGACAAAGTGGTAGCCATCGTCGATAACGACGTGGTCATGCAGAGCCAGCTGGACCAACGGGTTCACGAAGTTCAGCAAACCATCGCCAAGCGCGGCGGAGGCATGCCTCCCGCCGAAGTCCTGAACCAGCAGGTACTGGAGCGCCTGATCGTCGAAAACCTGCAACTGCAGATCGGCGAACGTTCCGGCATCCGCATTACCGATGAAGAACTGAACCAGGCCGTCGGCACCATCGCTCAACGCAACAACATGACGCCCGATCAGTTCCGCGCCGCCCTGGCTCGTGATGGCCTGTCCTATCAGGACGCCCGTGAGCAGATTCGCCGTGAGATGATCATCAGCCGTGTGCGCCAGCGCCGTGTTGCCGAACGCATTCAGGTCTCAGAGCAGGAAGTGAAGAACTTCCTCGCCTCCGACCTGGGCAAGATGCAGCTGTCCGAAGAACTGCACCTGGCCAATATCCTGATTCCTACCCCGGAAAGCGCCAACTCCGAAGCGATTCAGAGCGCCGCGCGCCAGGCCATGGACATCTATCAGCAGCTCAAGCAAGGCGCCGACTTTGCTCAACTGGCCATCGCCCGCTCGGGCAGCGACAACGCCCTGGAAGGCGGCGACATGGGCTGGCGTAAAGCCGCTCAACTGCCCCCTCCGTTCGACCGCGAACTGAGCGCCATGGCGGTGGGTGATATCACTCAGCCAGCCCGCACTCCAGGCGGCTTCATCATCCTGAAGCTGTTGGAGAAACGTGGCGGCGGCAATCAGGTGCGTGACGAAGTGCATGTCCGTCACATCCTGATCAAGCCAAGTGAAATTCGCAGCGAAGAAGAAACCAAACGCCTGGCCCAGAAGCTCTACGAGCGCATCGAAGCCGGCGAAGATTTTGCCGAACTGGCGAAGAGCTACTCGGAAGATCCGGGTTCCGCCCTCAACGGTGGCGACCTCAGCTGGATCGACCCGAACGCCCTGGTGCCCGAGTTCCGCGACGTGATGGCCAAGACTCCGCAAGGTCAGCTGTCCAAGCCGTTCCAGAGCCCCTATGGCTGGCACGTACTGGAAGTCCTTGGCCGCCGTGCCACCGACAGCACCTCACAGGCTCGTGAACAGCAAGCGATGACTGTGCTGCGCAATCGCAAATACGACGAAGAGCTGCAAACCTGGCTGCGCCAGATTCGTGACGAAGCCTACGTCGAGATCAAGCTTCCTGGCGCTGACCAGGCGGCCCAGTGAAACCCAAGCGTTTCGCGCTCACCCCCGGCGAGCCAGCCGGCATAGGTCCCGACCTGTGCCTGTTGCTCGCCTCGCAACAGCAGCCACACCCCCTGATTGCCATCACCAGCCGCGACCTGCTTACCGAGCGGGCCGCGCAGCTGGGTGTGGCCGTCAGCCTGATTGCGGTCGGCCCCGACAACTGGCCTAACCAGCCGGCCGCCGCCGGCAGCCTCTATGTCTGGGATACCCCACTGCCGGCCAAGGTCGTCGCAGGCCAGCTGGACAAGGCCAATGCCGCGTTCGTTCTGGAAACCCTGACCCGGGCCGGCCAAGGCTGCCTGGATGGGCATTTCGACGGCATGATTACCGCCCCGGTGCACAAGGGTGTGATCAACGAGTCCGGCATCGCCTTTTCCGGCCATACCGAGTTTCTCGCCGACCTGACACACACCGAACAGGTAGTAATGATGCTGGCCACCCATGGCCTGCGCGTGGCCCTGGTGACCACTCACCTGCCCCTGCGGGACATTGCCGACGCCATTACCCCGGAGCGCCTGGAGCGGGTTACACGCATTCTGCATGCGGACCTGCGCAACAAATTCGGCATCGCCCAGCCACGCATCCTGGTCTGTGGGCTCAACCCACATGCCGGCGAAGGCGGACATCTGGGCCATGAAGAAATCGATATCATCGAACCCACCCTGGAGCGTCTGCGCAACGAAGGCATGGACCTGCGCGGCCCGCTGCCCGCCGACACTCTGTTTACCCCCAAATATCTGGAGCACTGCGACGCAGTGCTGGCGATGTACCATGACCAAGGGCTGCCCGTGCTGAAATACAAAGGCTTCGGCGCCGCGGTCAACGTGACGCTGGGCCTGCCGATCATCCGCACCTCGGTCGACCATGGCACCGCCCTGGATCTGGCCGGCAGCGGCAAGATCGATACCGGCAGCCTGAAAGTCGCCCTGGAAACCGCCTACCAGATGGCCGAGACCCGTTTATGACCGAGCAATACCAACACCGGGCGCGCAAGCGCTTCGGCCAGAACTTCCTGCATGACGCCGGCGTGATCGACCGCATCCTACGCTCCATCAATGCCAAGTCCGGCGACCGCATGCTGGAAATCGGCCCGGGCCAGGGCGCCTTGACCGAGGGCCTGCTCAACAGCGGCGCCCAACTGGATGTGGTCGAGCTGGACAAGGACCTGGTGCCGATCCTCAACCAGCAGTTTGCTGGCCGGGACAATTTCAGCCTGCACCAGGGCGACGCCCTGAAGTTCGACTTCAACAGCCTGAATGCCGAACCCGGCAGCCTGCGCGTGGTCGGCAACCTGCCCTACAACATCTCCACCCCGCTGATCTTTCATCTGCTGCAGAACGCCGGGCTGATCCGCGACATGCACTTCATGCTGCAGAAAGAAGTGGTCGAGCGCCTCGCCGCGGGCCCGGGCGGTGGTGACTGGGGCCGTCTGTCGATCATGGTCCAGTACCACTGCCGCGTGGAACATCTGTTCAACGTCGGCCCTGGCGCCTTCAATCCGCCACCGAAAGTCGATTCGGCGATCGTCCGCCTGGTGCCACATGCGGTACTGCCGCATCCGGCCAAGGATCATCGCCTGCTGGAACGCATCGTCCGCGAAGCCTTCAACCAGCGCCGCAAGACCCTGCGCAATACCCTCAAGGCCCTGCTCTCCAGCGCCGAGATCGAAGCCGCCGGCGTCGACGGCAGCCTGCGTCCGGAGCAACTGGACCTGGCAGCCTTCGTTCGCCTGGCCGACAAGCTCAGTGAACAAGCCGCGGATACTGCCAGCGCCAGCTGACACACCACCAGCGTTATCGGGTAAGACGCCAGGCTCCATGTCTGGTTTACTACCCGATACTTGGCCTAGACTGACCTCCATCAGCTTTGTCCCGCGTCCCGCTTCGTTTTAAGGCCCCTTGCATGTCCGATCCTCGCTACCAGATCGACGTCAGCGTCGTCACCCGCTTTCTCCCGGAACAGTCGCAACCCGAGCAGAACCGCTTTGCCTTCGCCTATACCATCACCGTACAGAACAATGGCCTGCTGCCCGCCAAACTGCTCTCTCGGCACTGGGTGATCACCGATGGCGACGGGCATGTCGAGGAAGTTCGCGGTGCCGGCGTCGTCGGCCAACAGCCGCTGATCGCCGTGGGCAAAAGCCACACCTACAGCAGTGGCACGGTCATGACCACACGCGTCGGCAACATGCAGGGCAGCTATCAGATGCTCGCCGAAGACGGCAAACACTTCGACGCCATCATCGCCCCCTTCCGCCTGGCCGTGCCCGGAGCCCTGCACTGATGACGACTTACGCCGTCGGCGACCTGCAAGGCTGCCTGGGGCCTTTGCAGTGTCTGCTTGAAAAGGTCTCTTTCGACCCGACCAAGGATCGCCTGTGGCTGGTCGGCGACCTGGTCAACCGCGGCCCGCAGTCCCTGGAAACCCTGCGCTTTCTTTATGCCATGCGCGATTCCCTGGTGTGCGTGCTGGGCAATCATGACCTGCACCTGTTGGCCGCCTGGCGCAACATCGAGCGGCTGAAGAAAGCCGATACCCTGAACGAGATCCTCAATGCGCCGGATTGCGAGGAGCTGCTCCAGTGGCTGCGCCAGCAAAAGCTGATGCACTATGACGAACAGCGCAACGTTGCCCTGGTGCACGCGGGGATACCGCCACAGTGGTCGCTGAAAAAGGCCATCAAGTGCGCCACCGAAGTCGAAGAGGCGCTGCGTGACGACAACCGCTTCGAGCCCTATCTGGACGGTATGTACGGCAACGATCCAACAAAATGGGACGGCGAGCTCAAAGGCGTGACCCGTCTGCGGGTGATCACCAACTATTTCACCCGCATGCGTTTCTGCACCAGCGATGGCAAGCTCGACCTCAAGAGCAAGGAAGGGCCGGACACTGCTCCACCAGGTTATGCCCCCTGGTTCGAGCACAAGGAACGCAAGACCCGGGACGTTAAAATCATCTTCGGTCACTGGGCCGCCCTCGAAGGCAACTGCAACGAGCCCGGCGTATTCGCCCTCGACACCGGCTGCGTCTGGGGCGGCGCCCTGACCTTGCTGAACGTCGACACCGGCCAACGCCTCGAGTGTGAATGCGACGCCCACGGCCACATCAAACCCCAGGCCAATCAACCTTCCCCTGAACCCATGCCAATCACCGCCAAGCGCTAGACGGCGCTTGCCACCAGGCCCAGGAGCCCGCCATGAGCGAATTCAAACGCATCCCCCCAGAACAGGCCCAGGCACTGCGCGAGCAAGGCGCCGTGGTGGTCGACATCCGCGATCCGCAGACCTTTGCCTTGAACCACATCAGCGGTTCACTGCATCTGGACAACCACTCCATCTCCGACTTCATCCGCAATGCCGATCTCGACGCCCCGCTGGTGGTTGTCTGCTATCACGGCAACTCCAGCCAGAGCGCGGCGGCCTACCTGATCAGCCAGGGCTTTTCCGACGTCTACAGCCTGGACGGTGGCTTCGAACTGTGGCGGACCACCTACCCTGCGGAAATTGCCCAGGGCAGCGCCGAATAATTTTTCTGCGCTCCAGCCCGCGTCATTCGCGGGCTGGAGCCACGACCGACGAACGGTCACTTGAACAAATTGTGTATTCCACCTTTACCTCCCCGATTCCGAACTATCCTTAGCCTCAGGCCATCCAATCAGGGGAGAGCCGGTACACCGGCGTGCGGGTCATCGGTACTAGCTTTCAAGGTCGATAGCTTTGAAAGTGTTCTGGGGGGTAAACATCGGCCGGACTCCCGGCTGCATGCCAGCACTTGACTGACTGATCCGGCGTCGGCTCCACGTATCGAGCGAGGTGACGTCATGAGTATTTTTAGCCACTTCCAACAACGCTTCGAATCCACACGCCAGGAAGAGTTCTCGCTACAGGAGTACCTGGAGCTCTGCAAAAAGGACCGCAGCGCCTACGCGTCGGCCGCCGAGCGCCTGCTTCTGGCTATCGGCGAACCGGAGCTGCTGGACACGTCGACCAATTCGAGACTGTCACGGATCTTCTCCAACAAAGTGATCCGTCGCTATCCGGCCTTTGAAGACTTCCATGGAATGGAAGAATGCATCGACCAGATCGTCTCCTATTTCCGCCATGCCGCTCAGGGCCTGGAAGAGAAGAAACAGATCCTCTACCTCCTCGGCCCCGTCGGTGGCGGTAAATCATCCCTGGCCGAGAAACTCAAACAACTGATCGAGAAGGTGCCCTTCTACGCCATCAAGGGTTCCCCGGTATTCGAATCGCCTCTTGGGTTGTTCAACGCCACGGAAGATGGCGCGATCCTCGAAGAAGACTTCGGTATTCCACGGCGCTACCTGAACACCATCATGTCGCCCTGGGCCACCAAGCGCCTGTCCGAGTTCGGTGGCGACATCAGCCAGTTCCGGGTGGTCAAGCTCTACCCCTCGATCCTCAACCAGATCGCCGTCGCCAAGACCGAACCGGGGGACGAGAACAACCAGGACATTTCCGCACTGGTGGGCAAGGTCGATATTCGCAAGCTGGAAGAATTCCCGCAGAACGACGCCGATGCCTACAGCTACTCGGGCGCACTGTGCCGGGCCAACCAGGGCCTGATGGAGTTCGTCGAAATGTTCAAGGCACCGATCAAGGTGCTGCACCCATTGCTGACGGCCACCCAGGAAGGCAACTACAACAGTACCGAGGGTCTGGGCGCGATCCCCTTCACCGGCATCCTGCTGGCCCACTCCAACGAATCGGAATGGCACACCTTCCGTAACAACAAGAACAACGAAGCCTTCATCGACCGGATCTACATCGTCAAGGTCCCGTACTGCCTACGGGTCAGCGACGAAGTCAAAATCTACGACAAACTGCTGTTCAACAGCTCCCTGTCCAGGGCGCATTGCGCTCCCGACACCCTGAAAATGCTCGCTCAGTTCACCGTGCTCTCACGCCTCAAAGAGCCGGAGAACTCGAACATCTACTCGAAAATGCGCGTCTACGACGGCGAGAACCTCAAGGACACCGATCCGAAAGCCAAGTCGATCCAGGAGTACCGCGACGCCGCCGGCGTGGATGAAGGCATGAATGGTCTGTCGACCCGCTTCGCCTTCAAGATCCTGTCGAAAGTCTTCAACTTCGATCCCCACGAGATCGCGGCCAACCCGGTGCACCTGCTCTACGTGCTTGAACAACAGATCGAACAGGAGCAATTCCAGGCGGAAACCCGCGAACGTTACCTGCGCTTCCTGAAGGAATACCTGGCTCCGCGCTATATCGAGTTCATCGGCAAGGAAATCCAGACCGCGTACCTGGAGTCCTACAGCGAATACGGCCAGAACATCTTCGACCGCTATGTGCTGTATGCGGACTTCTGGATTCAGGATCAGGAATACCGTGATCCGGAAACCGGCGAGATCCTCAATCGGGTCGCGCTCAACGAAGAACTGGAGAAAATCGAGAAACCGGCCGGCATCAGCAATCCGAAGGACTTCCGCAACGAGATCGTCAATTTCGTGCTGCGAGCCCGAGCCAACAACAACGGCAAGAACCCGACCTGGCTCAGCTACGAAAAACTGCGGGTGGTCATCGAGAAGAAAATGTTCTCCAACACCGAGGACCTGCTCCCGGTCATCAGCTTCAACGCCAAGGCCAGCAAAGAGGATCAACAGAAACACAACGACTTCGTTACCCGAATGGTCGAGCGCGGCTATACCGACAAACAGGTACGACTGCTGTCCGAGTGGTATCTGCGGGTCAGAAAATCGCAGTAACCCGCCGGTTGCACCGGTTGTCGTTAGCCAGGAGCCTGTCTCAGCGTTTTCTGCTACACAGGCTTCAGGAAGCGCGTTTGAACGTTCGCAGCGAGGCTCGGGCAGAGTACCGGCGGCAAGACACCTTACCGCCCCCTCTCCCCGTCCGGGCCGCTTGCGAGCTTCAAGACCGCTTCTAAGGAGCAGTCATGAGTTATGTGATCGACCGACGTCTCAATGGCAAGAACAAGAGCACGGTAAACCGTCAGCGGTTTCTGCGGCGCTATCGTGACCACATCAAGAAGGCCGTCGAAGAGGCGGTCAGCCGCCGTTCCATCACTGACATGGAGCATGGCGAACAAATCAGCATCCCAGGCCGGGATATCGATGAACCGGTGCTCCATCATGGGCGCGGCGGAAAACAGACCGTGGTGCACCCGGGAAACAAGGAGTTCACGGCCGGCGAGCACATCGCACGCCCTCAAGGCGGGGGTGGCGGAGGCGGCCGGGGCAAAGCCGGCAACTCCGGCGAAGGCATGGACGAGTTCGTTTTCCAGATCACCCAGGAGGAATTCCTCGAGTTCATGTTCGAGGACCTGGAACTGCCGAACCTGGTCAAACGTAACCTGACCGGGACCGACACCTTCAAGACCGTCCGGGCAGGGATCAGCAACGAAGGCAATCCTTCTCGCATCAATATCATTCGGACCCTGCGCTCGGCCCACGCCCGACGCATCGCCCTGTCCGGCAGCAGCCGGGCGAAGCTGCGCGAAGTCAAAGAGGAACTTGAACGCCTGAAACGCGAAGAACCGGACAACTTCGGCGATATTCAGGAAATGGAAACGGAAATCGAGCGTCTCAGCGCCCGCATCCATCGGGTGCCGTTCCTCGACACCTTCGACCTCAAGTACAACCTGCTGATCAAACAGCCCAACCCCAGCTCCAAGGCTGTGATGTTCTGCCTGATGGACGTTTCCGGCTCCATGACCCAGGCAACCAAGGACATCGCCAAGCGTTTCTTCATCCTTCTGTACCTGTTTCTCAAGCGCAACTACGACAAGATCGACGTGGTGTTCATCCGCCATCACACCAGCGCGCGTGAAGTGGACGAGGAGGAGTTCTTCTACTCCCGGGAAACCGGCGGCACCATTGTCTCCAGTGCCTTGAAGCTGATGCAGGAGATCATGGCCGAGCGTTATCCGAGCAACGAGTGGAACATCTACGCCGCCCAGGCTTCCGACGGCGACAACTGGAACGACGACTCGCCGATCTGCCGCGACATCCTGATCAACCAGATCATGCCGTTCGTGCAGTACTACACTTACGTGGAGATTACCCCGCGCGAACATCAGGCCCTGTGGTTCGAATACGAGCGCATTGCCGAAGCCTTTTCCGATACTTTCGCCCAGCAGCAACTGGTCTCGGCCGGAGATATCTATCCGGTCTTCCGTGAACTCTTCCAGCGCAGGTTAGTGACATGACCGCCAGAGAGCAGAAACGCCAGCCTATCTCCACCGGTTCGGAATGGACGTTCGAGCTGATCCAGGCCTACGACCGCGAAATCAGCCGTATCGCGGCGCGCTACGCCCTGGATACCTATCCCAACCAGATCGAAGTGATTACCGCCGAGCAGATGATGGATGCCTACGCCTCTGTCGGCATGCCCCTGGGCTATCACCACTGGTCCTACGGCAAGCACTTCCTCAGCACCGAAAAGTCCTATAGCCGCGGCCAGATGGGGCTGGCCTACGAAATCGTGATCAACTCGGACCCCTGCATCGCCTACCTGATGGAAGAAAACACCATCTGCATGCAGGCGCTGGTGGTGGCCCATGCCTGCTATGGCCATAACAGCTTTTTCAAGGGCAACTATCTGTTCCGCACCTGGACGGATGCCAGTTCGATCATCGACTACCTGGTGTTCGCCAAGCAGTACATCATGCAGTGCGAAGAGCGTCACGGCATCGATGCCGTGGAAGACCTGCTGGACTCTTGCCATGCCCTGATGAACTACGGAGTGGACCGCTACAAACGTCCTTACCCGATTTCCGCAGAAGAAGAACGGCGCCGGCAAAAGGACCGGGAAGAACACCTGCAGAAACAGATCAACGACCTGTGGCGCACCATTCCCAAAGGCACCGACAAGTTCAGCGACAAGGACAATGCACGCTTCCCCGCCGAACCTCAGGAAAACATCCTGTATTTCATCGAGAAACACGCGCCGCTGCTGGAGCCGTGGCAGCGCGAAATCGTGCGGATCGTGCGCAAGATCGCCCAGTACTTCTATCCACAACGCCAGACCCAGGTGATGAACGAAGGCTGGGCAACGTTCTGGCACTACACCCTGATGAACGACCTGTATGACGAAGGCCTGGTGACCGATGGCTTCATGATGGAATTCCTCGCCTCCCACACCAGCGTGGTCTTTCAGCCCGGCTTCGACAGCCCCTACTACAACGGCATCAACCCCTACACCCTGGGCTTCGCCATGTACCGCGATATTCGGCGCATCTGCGAAGAACCGACCGAAGAGGACCGTCGCTGGTTCCCGGAACTGGCCGGGACCGACTGGCTTTCCAGCATCAAGTTCGCCATGAGCAGCTTCAAGGACGAGAGTTTCATCCTGCAGTACCTGTCGCCCAAGGTCATCCGCGACCTCAAGCTGTTCAGCATCCTGGACGACGACCAGAAAGACGACTTGCTGGTACCGGCCATTCATGACGAAAGCGGCTATCGGATCATCCGCGAAACCCTCGCCGCGCAGTACAACCTGGGCAACCGCGAGCCTAACGTGCAGATCTGGAGCATCGACAGACGGGGCGACCGCTCGCTGACCCTGCGCCACCAACAGCACGACCGCAAACCATTGGGCGACTCCACCGACGAGGTCCTCAAGCACCTGCACCGGCTGTGGGGGTTCGACATCCACCTGGAAACCCTGCAGGGCGACCAGGTGATGAAAACCCATCACGTACCGCCAAGAAGCGATCACAACGAAGGGGACTACGGCCGCCTGGACCTGGCCGTCATCCATCTCTGAGCGCATGACAAACCTCCGAAAGCTCGGCGCAAAGGTTATTCTGTCGGGCTAACGGAGGTTTTTTATGCAGATCTACAAGGTCGGCGGTGCAGTACGCGATCGCCTGCTGGGCAAACCGGTAACCGACATCGACTGGGTGGTAGTCGGTGCCACGGCCGAAGAAATGCTCGCCAAGGGTTTTCGCCCGGTGGGCTCGGACTTTCCAGTCTTTCTTCACCCCAAGAGCGGCGAGGAATACGCCCTGGCCCGCACCGAACGCAAGAGCGGCCGGGGTTATGGCGGCTTCACCTTTCACGCCAGCCCCGAGGTTACCCTCGAAGAAGACCTGATCCGCCGCGACCTGACGATCAATGCCATGGCTGAAGACGACCACGGCGTTCTGACGGATCCGTATCACGGCCAGCAGGATCTGGAAAACCGCCTGCTGCGCCATGTTTCCCCGGCATTCGCCGAAGATCCCCTACGCGTCTTGCGCGTTGCCCGCTTTGCTGCCCGCTACGCTGGGCTCGGTTTTCAGGTGGCGCCTGACACCCTCGAATTGATGCGCCAGCTCAGCGAATCAGGCGAACTGGAAGCCCTGACTCCGGAACGCAGCTGGAAGGAAATCTCCCGCGCACTGATGGAAGATCACCCCCAAGTGTTCATCCAGGTGCTGCGCGACTGTGGAGCACTCAAGGTCCTGCTGCCTGAAGTGGAGGTGCTGTTCGGCGTTCCGCAACCCGCCGCCCATCACCCGGAGATCGACAGCGGTGTGCATACACTGAGCGTTCTCGAGCAGGCGGCACTGCACAAGCAGCCATTGAGCGTGCGCTGGGCGTGCTTGTTGCACGACCTGGGCAAGGGCCTGACACCGCAAAGTGAATGGCCACAACACATTGCACACGAGCACAAGGGCCTGAAGCTGATCAAGCAGGTCAATGAGCGCTTCAAGGCGCCACGCGACTGCCAGGAACTGGCGCTGCTGGTGGGCCAGTACCACACCCACGGCCATCGCGCCCTTGAACTGAAACCTTCGACATTGGCAGAGCTGCTGCAAAGCTTTGACGTGTACCGTCGACCGCAGCGTTTCGAGGAGTTTATCGCCGCCTGTGAAATGGATGCCCGCGGCCGTCTTGGACTGGAGGAGCGCGCCTATCCCCAGGCGAACTATCTGCGCGGTGCGGCTACCGCGGCGCGAACGGTCGCGGTACAGCCGCTGCTGGAACAGGGATTCAAGGGGCCGGAGCTGGGAGAGGCGCTGAAACGGGAGCGATTGAAGGCGCTGAAGGCCTACAAGGAACAGCGCTTGCAGTAAGGAACGTCACGAGCAAGCTCCTCCGTAGGAGTCAGCTTGCTCGCAAGCCGATCGCCGTCGGCCAGAACTACGCCAGCCAGAGCTATCCCAGCTCCGCCGGCGTCAGTTGCCTGCCTCTCCACTCAAATGCCACGGGCGCCAGTACCTGGTCGATTCGAGCCTCGCGCCAGAGGGTGGCGAAGTCTTGCCCCGCCATCGGATGAACCCGCCCCGGAGCCATCAACGACAAGGGCCAAAGCACAAAGGCGTTCTTCAGGATCTCTGCGCGCGGCAGGATCAAACCGTCGAAATTGCCCACCAGATCGCCATACAGCAGCACATCGATGTCCAGAGGCAGGCCTTTGCGGTCCGGGGCATAACGACCGTTGTCCGCTTCGATGAACTTCAACCGGCGGTCCAGTTCCATCAGCGGCAGATCGGTAAAGGCCGAAACCACCAGATTGAAAAAAGGTCCGCTCTTGATTCCGACCGGCTGGCTTTCGAATACGGCCGAGCAGCGCATATCCAACAGGAAGCCTGCCAAGGCATCGAGTCCAGCCAACAGATGGGTTTCACGCTCGATATTGCTGCCGAGCCCAAGAAATACCTGAGTTAGCGACATCCGCGCTCGATCTCCACGCCAACACCTTTGGCGGCCGCGACAGCACCGGGTTTGGTCAGTTTGAGGTGCAACCAGGGAATATGGAACTCGCTCATCAGGACTTCAGCCAGACGCTCGGCAAAGGTTTCCACCAGCTGGAATTGCGCCTGTTCGGCAAACTCCTGGATCCGCGAAGACACGCTGGCATAGTCGAGCGCCAGGGTCAGGTCGTCACCGGCCGCGGCCGGGCGGTTGTCCCAGGCGAAGCTCAGGTCAAGGCGCAGGCACTGCCGGATGCCTCGCTCCCAGTCGTAGGCACCGATCACCGTGTCGACTTCCAGGCCCTCGATAAACACTCTGTCCAAGCACTCTTCTCCGCAGCACGACAAGGGCGCAATGCGCCGTTAGAATCAGGGCGTCCTCGCCCGGAATAGTTAGCATGTTTTGGTTACTGGCGATCTTCGCCTACCTGCTCGGCTCGCTGTCCTTCGCCATCTTGCTCAGCCGCCTGACCGGTACACCCGATCCGCGAATGAGTGGTTCGGGCAATGCCGGCGCCACCAACATGCTGCGCCTGGCCGGCAAGAAACTTGCTGTACTAACCTTGCTCGGCGATCTGCTCAAAGGGCTGTTGCCCGTGCTGATCGCCAGTCTCGCAGGCCTTTCGCTTCAACAACAGGCCTGGATCGGGCTCTACGCCGTACTGGGCCATCTGTTCCCGGTGTATTTTCGCTTTCGCGGCGGCAAAGGTGTCGCCACCGCCGCCGGGATGCTGCTGGGGCTTTACCCGCCAGCGGCGCTCCTGGCCATTGCCGCTTGGCTCCTGACCTTCTACCTGACCCGCACCAGCTCGCTGGCGGCGTTGATCGCCACACCCTTGACATTGCCATTGCTGGCTTGGCAGGCGCCGGCGGCGCTGCTGCCGATGAGCGTACTCACACTGCTCATCGTCTGGCGCCACCGCGGCAATCTACGCGACCTGTTTGCCGGGCGCGAACGGCATTTCTGAATACTGAAGATAAGCCGGACTCAGGTCGAGCCATTGCCACCTCACAACGGCGATAGCTGCTCCATCGGCCAACGCGCCTGCACACTGATCGCCAGGCTCTCCTGCTGACCGGCCTGCAAACGCTGGCAACCGGCAAACGCGATCATCGCGCCGTTGTCAGTGCAGAACTCCGGACGGGCGTAAAATACATTCCCTTTCATCTCGCCGAGCATTTTTTCCAGCGATGCCCGCAGAGCCTTGTTGGCACTCACGCCACCAGCGATGACAAGACGTTTGAGTCCCGCCTGCTTCAAGGCTCGCTTGCATTTGATGGTCAGAGTTTCCACCACCGCCTGCTGGAAGGCGAGCGAGATGTCGCAACGGGTTTGCTCGCCGTCGTCCCCAGCGCTGACGCATTGCTGCCAGGTGTTCAGGGCGAAGGTTTTCAAGCCGCTGAAACTGAAATCCAGCCCTGGACGATCGGTCATCGGCCGCGGGAAGACAAAGCGCCCAGCCACGCCTTGCGCGGCCAGGCGCGCAATTTCCGGACCGCCCGGGTAATTCAGGCCGATCATCTTCGCCGTCTTGTCGAAGGCTTCACCAGCAGCATCATCCAGGGTTTCGCCCATCAGCTCGTATTGGCCGATGCCATCGACCCGCACCAGCTGCGTATGGCCGCCGGAAACCAACAAAGCGACGAACGGAAACTCCGGCGGTTGTTCTTCCAGCATCGGGGCCAGCAAGTGGCCTTCCATATGATGCACACCCAGCGCCGGGATACCCCAGGCAAAGGCCAGCGCCTGGGCGCAGGAGGCGCCTACCAGAAGGGCTCCGACCAGGCCAGGGCCCGCGGTATAGGCAATGGCGTCGATTTCGGTCGGCACACAGTCCGCCTCGGCCAGAACCTGACGGATCAGGGGCAGCATGCGCTTGACGTGATCGCGAGAGGCCAGCTCCGGCACCACGCCACCGTAGGCCCGATGCAGGTCGATCTGACTGAACAGCGCGTCGGCCAGCAGGCCTCGCTCGCTGTCATAAAGCGCGACGCCGGTTTCGTCGCAGGAAGTTTCTAATCCCAGTACTAGCATGGGTTTGCGCCTTGTAGAGGCTAAATTCGAAGGCGCGCATAATAGTCGCCACTCCCTCAGCCGACCAGCGGTTTTCGATCAGAGGCTTTGCATTCCGAGCGATGAGGGGTTAACATCCGCAACCCTTAAAAACCGACGACCTCAGCCGCGATTTTTGCGACGAGAACGTTGACCCCGGTAATGAATGAAGGTAGCTCTGGATGCCAGCCGTCAAAGTTAAAGAGAACGAACCCTTCGACGTAGCTCTGCGTCGTTTCAAGCGCTCCTGCGAAAAAGCCGGTGTTCTGGCTGAAGTTCGTAGCCGCGAATTTTACGAGAAGCCGACTTCCGAGCGTAAGCGCAAAGCAGCTGCTGCTGTTAAGCGTCACGCCAAGAAAGTTCAGCGCGAACAGCGCCGCGCCGTACGTCTGTACTAATACACAGACGTTCGCTGCAAGCTTCTGCCAAGCCCGGCCCTCAGCCGGGCTAATGGCATTTGCGGACAACGCTTGATGCTTCACCGTCAACGCCGCCCATGCGACCGAGACAATCCGCTTCACCACGTCAGACCTGGCTTCCTGCCAGCGGTGCACGTCTCTTCTGACGAGCCTTCCAAGGCTACTGACGAGCACACTTTTATTCTGATTCCTCAACAGACTCAGCCCAAGGTGCCCTTCTCCAGCGCCCGCTTATGAGCCATCCGAGACCTGTCGGACTCAGAGCAATATCTTCAAATAGTCGAAGACTGATTGAAACTAACGTCAGTGGACTTTCGGCAGATACACTTCCCGATAGCGATCAAGCCAACGACAGATGGTCGAACGCGCAGCCGTTGCGCCTCGAACAGCCCACTTTCGAAGCCTTCGCATTGGTCCATTTCTTTCGCGCAGTGATGACGAGAACGCCATGGCCGGGCTGATTCCCCAGAGCTTTATTGACGACCTTCTGAACCGCACCGACATCGTCGATGTTGTCAGCTCGCGCCTGCAGATGAAAAAGGCCGGTAAGAACTACACCGCCTGCTGCCCGTTCCACAAGGAAAAGACCCCCTCCTTCAGCGTCAGCCCCGACAAGCAGTTCTACTACTGCTTCGGCTGTGGCGCAGGCGGGAACGCCCTCGGCTTCATCATGGACCACGACAACCTGGACTTCCCCCAGGCAGTCGAGGAACTGGCCAAAGCCGCCGGCATGGAAGTCCCGCGCGAAGAAAGCGGTCGCTCGCACAAGCCCCGACAGCCGACCGACTCGCCGCTCTACCCGCTGCTGACCGCCGCCGCCGATTACTATCGCCAGGCCCTGAAAAGCCATCCGGCCCGCAAGGCAGCAGTCGATTACCTCAAGGGCCGCGGCCTGACCGGCGAGATCGCCCGCGATTTCGGCCTCGGCTTCGCTCCGCCCGGCTGGGACAATCTGTTCAAGCACCTGAGCAGCGATACCCTGCAGCAGAAAGCCATGATCGATGCTGGCCTGCTGATCGAAAATGCCGAAACCGGCAAACGCTACGATCGCTTCCGCGACCGGGTGATGTTTCCAATCCGCGACAGCCGCGGCCGGATCATCGCCTTTGGCGGCCGAGTACTGGGCGACGACAAGCCAAAATACCTGAACTCGCCGGAGACCCCGGTGTTTCACAAGGGCCAGGAGCTTTACGGCCTGTTCGAAGCCCGCAAGAACAACCGCAACCTCGACGAAATCATCGTCGTCGAAGGCTACATGGACGTGATTGCCCTCGCCCAACAAGGCTTGCGTAACGCCGTTGCGACCCTGGGCACAGCCACCAGCGAAGAACACCTCAAGCGCCTGTTCCGCATCGTGCCCAGCGTCCTGTTCTGCTTCGACGGCGACCAGGCCGGGCGCAAGGCCGCCTGGCGTGCGCTGGAAGCGACCCTTTCCAGTTTGCAGGATGGCCGCCGGGCACGCTTTCTGTTTCTTCCCGAAGGGGAAGACCCGGACACCCTGGTCCGCTCCGAGGGCACAGACGCCTTTCGCGCACGCATCAATCAACATGCTCAACCGCTGGCCGATTACTTTTTCCAGCAGCTGACCGACGAAGCGGATCCACGCTCGCTCGAGGGCAAGGCCCATCTGGCCACCCTGGCGGCACCGTTGATCGACAAGGTTCCCGGGGCCAACCTGCGGACCCTGATGCGCCAGCGCCTCAGCGAAATTACCGGGCTCAACAACGAGACCGTCAAGCAGTTGGTGCACAGCGCCCCACAAGAAGCACCTCCGGTGTACGACGCCGGCATCGACTACGACGGCATACCGGACTACGCCGACTACCACGAGCCGCAAGAAGCCTATGTGCCGCAGCAAGAATGGACGCCGAAGAAAAGCGGTGCCGGCGGCAAGAAGTGGGAGAACAAGCCCTGGGACAAAAAGGGCAAGCGTAATGGCGATCGTGATCAGCCACGTGCCCCGCGCGTCCCGGCCGCCGTCGAACCACCAACACTGTCAGCCCTTCGAACATTGCTGCATCACCCGCAACTGGCCGAGAAAGTTGAAGACGCCGGGCATTTCGCCGCCGACGACAACACAAATACCCAGTTGCTGGTCGCCCTGATCGAAGCCGTGCAGAAAAATCCTAAGCTACGCTCTATTCATCAACTGATGGCGCGTTGGCACGGCACCGAACAGGGCCGTCTGATCAAGGCGCTGGCGGAAAAGGAGTGGTTGATTGAGGGCGACAACCTTGAACAACAGTTTTTCGACACCATTAAAAGCTTGTCCGCTCGTCAACGTGAGCGTGTTTTGGAACAACTTCTCAGGAAATCGCGTCAAAGCGAATTGAGTGGCGAAGAAAAAATTCAGCTACTCGAGCTTTTAAAACGCAATGTTCCCGCATCAAACCCGACCTCAACTGGCGCGTGAGGTCATAGCTCGGGTATAATCCTCGGCTTGTTTTTTGCCCGCCAAGACCTTCAGTGGATAGGGTGTTATGTCCGGAAAAGCGCAACAGCAGTCTCGCCTCAAAGAGTTGATCAGCCGTGGTCGTGAGCAGGGTTACCTGACTTACGCGGAGGTCAACGACCACCTGCCGGAGGATATTTCAGATCCGGAACAGGTGGAAGACATCATCCGCATGATCAACGACATGGGGATCAACGTATTCGAGAGTGCTCCGGATGCGGATGCCCTTTTGTTGGCCGAAGCCGATACCGACGAAGCAGCAGCTGAAGAAGCCGCCGCAGCGTTGGCGGCTGTGGAAACCGACATTGGTCGCACTACCGACCCAGTGCGTATGTACATGCGCGAAATGGGCACGGTAGAGCTGCTCACACGTGAAGGCGAAATCGAAATCGCCAAGCGTATCGAAGAGGGCATCCGTGAAGTGATGGGCGCGATCGCGCACTTCCCTGGCACGGTTGAGCACATCCTCTCCGAATACACTCGCGTCACCACCGAAGGTGGCCGCCTGTCCGACGTCCTGAGCGGTTACATCGACCCGGACGACGGCATTGCACCGCCTGCCGCCGAAGTACCACCGCCTGTCGATGCCAAGGCCGCGAAAGCGGACGACGACACCGACGACGATGACGCCGAAGCCAGTGACGACGAAGAAGAAGCCGAAAGCGGTCCGGATCCGGTCATCGCAGCCCAGCGCTTTGGCGCCGTTGCCGACCAGATGGAAATCACCCGCAAGGCGCTGAAAAAGCACGGTCGTGAACACAAGCAAGCCCTGGCTGAAATGCTGGCCCTGGCTGAACTGTTCATGCCGATCAAACTGGTTCCGAAGCAATTCGAAGGCCTGGTTGAGCGTGTTCGTAGCGCCCTGGATCGCCTGCGTCAGCAAGAGCGCGCGATCATGCAGCTCTGTGTTCGTGATGCCCGCATGCCACGCGCCGACTTCCTGCGCCAGTTCCCTGGCAATGAAGTGGACGAAAGCTGGTCCGACGCGCTGGCCAAAGGCAAGGCCAAATACGCCGAAGCCATCGGCCGCCTGCAGCCGGACATCATCCGTTGCCAGCAGAAGCTGACCGCGCTCGAGACCGAGACCGGCCTGACGATCGCCGAGATCAAGGACATCAACCGTCGCATGTCGATCGGCGAGGCCAAGGCCCGTCGCGCGAAGAAAGAGATGGTCGAAGCCAACTTGCGTCTGGTGATCTCCATCGCCAAGAAGTACACCAACCGTGGCCTGCAGTTCCTCGACCTGATCCAGGAAGGCAACATCGGTTTGATGAAAGCGGTAGACAAGTTCGAATACCGTCGCGGCTACAAGTTCTCGACTTATGCCACCTGGTGGATCCGTCAGGCGATCACTCGCTCGATCGCCGACCAGGCCCGCACCATCCGTATTCCGGTGCACATGATCGAGACGATCAACAAGCTCAACCGTATTTCCCGGCAGATGTTGCAGGAAATGGGTCGCGAACCGACTCCGGAAGAGCTGGGCGAACGCATGGAAATGCCTGAGGACAAGATCCGCAAGGTATTGAAGATCGCTAAAGAGCCGATCTCCATGGAAACCCCGATCGGTGATGACGAAGACTCCCATCTGGGTGACTTCATCGAAGACTCGACCATGCAGTCGCCAATCGATGTCGCCACCGTTGAGAGCCTCAAGGAAGCGACTCGCGAAGTCCTCTCCGGCCTCACTGCCCGTGAAGCCAAGGTACTGCGCATGCGCTTCGGCATCGACATGAATACCGATCACACCCTTGAGGAAGTCGGTAAGCAGTTCGACGTTACCCGTGAGCGGATTCGTCAGATCGAAGCCAAGGCGCTGCGCAAGCTGCGCCACCCGACGAGAAGCGAGCATCTGCGCTCCTTCCTCGACGAGTAATACCAAGCCCCCCAGCCCTGCTGGGGGTTTTGTTTTGTGCAGTTTAAAACGTCCCCACGCCTCACTCCCTGCGGATTGCCCGTCTACACTCGAAACATTCCCCCGTGCCATAACGAGACCGTTATGCCCAGACTGCCGACCGTGCTGGTGCTGTCGCTGCTCGCCTGGACCGCAACGGCCGGCGCGCTGACGCTCACCGATGAAGAACGTGGCTGGCTTTCCGCTCACCCGGAATTGCGCCTGGGCGTCGATGCCTCATGGCCGCCCTTCGAATATCGCGATGAGGAGGGGCGCTACCAGGGCCTTGCGGCGGACTATATCCATCTGATCCAGGATCGCCTGGCGATCACGCTCAAGCCGATAGAACCCGCCAGTTGGAGCGAAGTGCTCGAAGCCGCGAAAAAGGGCAAGCTGGACCTGCTGCCAGGCATCATGTCGACCCCGGAACGGCAAAATTACCTGGCCTTCACCCGCCCGTACCTCGACTTCCCCATCGTGATCCTGGCCCATAAAGGCGGCGCGCAACCTCGCAAGCTCACGGACCTGTATGGCCTGAAGATCGCCGTCGTGGAGAATTACGCCCCCCACGAACTGCTGCGCACTCACCATCCCGACCTGAACCTGGTCGCCTTGCCCAATGTGAGTTCGGCCTTGCAGGCGCTGGCCCTCAATCAGGTCGATGCCGTGGTCGGCGATCTGGCCTCCAGCGTATGGAGCCTGCGGCAGCAGAAGCTGGACGGGCTCTATGTCAGCGGCGAAACGCCCTACCGCTATCAGCTGGCCATGGGCGTCCCCCGCGACAGCAAGATACTGGTAAGCATTCTCGACAAGGTGCTGGCTGACATAAGCCCGGCGGAGGTCAACGAAATCCAGCAGCGCTGGGTTGGCAATGTGCTCGACCATCGTTCGTTCTGGTCGGACTTGCTGTTTTATGGCCTGCCAGGGCTGCTCCTGCTGTTTGCCGTGCTGGCGGCGGTGATCCGCATCAATCGCCGGCTGAGCTCCGAGATTGCACGGCGCGTGGCCCTGGAGCAGGAACTGCGCAGCAGCGAATACCATTACCGCGGCCTGGTCGAAAGCCTTTCGGCGATTGCCTGGGAGGCGCGCATCAGCGACTTCACCTACAGCTACGTGTCGCCCCATGCCGAGCAACTGCTGGGCTATCCCCTTTCCCATTGGCTGATTCCCGGGTTCTGGAGAAATATCATCCACCCCGCCGACCTGACGCGCGCCCAGCATTTCTGCGACCATGAAGTCCTGGCCGGGCGCGATCACAGCCTGGATTACCGGGTGATCACCGCCGATGGCCGCTGCCTATGGGTTCGCGACATCGTCAGCCTGATCGAGCACGGGCATGAACCGATCATGCGCGGCCTGATGATCGACATCAGCGAAACAAAACGCACCGAAGAGGCCCTGCAGCTCTCGGAACAGAAGTTCGCCTCGGTCTTCCAGCAGTGCCCGGACATCCTGGTCATTGCCCGCCTGTCGGATGGCTGCCTGCTGGAGGTCAACGAGGCGTTCGAAGAACAGATTGGCCTGAGTGCCGGGCAAGTCGTGGGCCAGACGGCCACCGAACTGAACATCTGGGGCATCCAGGGGGTCGGCCCCGGGCTTCTGCAACGCTTGCAGGCCGGCAGCATCCGCAACCTGGAAATGCCCTTTCGGCGCAGCAACGGCCAGCTGTTCACCGGACTGATCTCCGCCGAACCCTTCGACCTCGACACTACGCCCGCCCTGGTCGTGGTGGTTCGCGACATCAGTCAGTTGAAGGAAACCCAGCAGCAATTGCAAACCTCCGAAGAGAAGTTCGCCAAGGCTTTTCACGCCTCGCCCGACGGCCTGCTGCTAAGCCGCCAGCGTGACGGCTTGCTGATAGAGGTCAACGAAGGTTTCAGCCGCATCACCGGCTTCAACAGCGCCATGTCCGTCGACCGTTCCACGCTGGACCTGGGCATCTGGGTCAACCTCAACGAACGCCGGCAGATGCTCGACCTGATGCAACGGGATGGCTTCGTGCGGGACTTCAGCTGCCATATTCGCCGCAATGACGGTCAGATCCGCCTCTGTGAGCTCTCCAGCCGGCCGCTGCCGATCGGCGACGAAGATTGCATGCTGACCATCGCCCGCGACATTACCGAGCGCCACCTGATGCAGGAGAAGCTGCAGCAGGCCGCCACCGTGTTCGAGAGCACAGCTGAAGGCGTACTGATCACCGATACCCAGCAGCACATCAGCGCGGTCAACCGGGCGTTCACCGAAATCACCGGCTACAGCGAAACCGAAGCCCTGGGCCACACCCCGCGCCTGCTGGCTTCCGGCCTGCATGACAGCG
Source organism: Pseudomonas sp. GW460-12-10-14-TSB1 (assembly GCF_017349775.1). Taxonomy (NCBI): domain Bacteria; kingdom Pseudomonadati; phylum Pseudomonadota; class Gammaproteobacteria; order Pseudomonadales; family Pseudomonadaceae; genus Pseudomonas; species Pseudomonas sp. GW460-12-10-14-TSB1. Next base: position 106,007 of record NZ_JACNAC010000008.1, on the reverse strand, counting down.
CCTTCTACGCCGCCATGTGGCACCAACTGACCGCCGAAGGTCATTGGCAGGGGGAAATCTGCAATCGACGCAAAAATGGCGAGCTGTACCCCAGTTGGCTGACCATCAGCGCCGTGCGCAACAAAGACCGCTTCATCACCCACTTCGTCGCGGTATTCGCCGATATCTCCAGCCTCAAGCACGCCCAGGCCAAGCTCGATTACCAGGCGCACCATGATCCGCTGACCGGTCTGCCGAACCGCACCCTGTTCGAAAGCCGCCTGCTGACCGCGCTCAACAGCCAGCAGGAGAACGGCGGCCAGGGCGCCGTGCTGTTTCTCGACCTGGACCGCTTCAAGCACATCAATGACAGCCTCGGCCACCCGGTCGGCGACCTGCTGCTCAAAGGCATCGCCGTGCGCCTGAAAGAACAGTTGCGGGATATCGACACCGTCGCCCGCCTGGGTGGAGACGAGTTCATCATCCTGCTGCCCGGGCTACAGCAGCCCAGCGATGCCGACCATATCGCCAACAAGCTGCTGAACTGCTTCACCGCTCCGTTCCAGGCGGGCGAGCATGAGTTCTTCATCAGTGCCAGCATCGGCACCAGCCTCTACCCCAAGGACGGTTGCGACGTGGCCACGCTGGTCAAGAATGCCGACGCTGCCATGTACCGCTCCAAGGCCAAGGGTCGCAACCGGGTCGAAAGCTACACCCGCGACCTGACCGCCCAGGCCAGCGAGCGCGTGGCCCTGGAACATGAACTGCGGCGAGCCATCGAGCGCAACGAGCTGTACCTCTACTACCAGCCCAAGATCAGGCTGGTCGACCAAGAGCTGGTGGGCGCCGAAGCACTGATTCGCTGGCATCACCCGACCTTTGGCGATGTCCCGCCCGAGCACTTCATCCCCCTGGCCGAAGAGAACGGCATGATCCTGCAGATCGGCGACTGGGTACTGGAACACGCCTGCCAGCAGCTGCGTGAGTGGAACGAATGCTACGAGAGCTTCGGCCCGCTCTCGGTCAACCTCGCCGGCGCCCAGTTGCGCCAGCCGAACCTGCTGGGGCGGATTGAACAACTGCTGAAAGACAACCGCCTCAAACCCGGCTTCCTGCAGCTGGAAATCACCGAGAACTTCATCATGAGCCAGGCCGAGGAAGCCCTGGCAGTCCTGCACCAGCTCAAGCGCCTGGGCGTTCAGCTGGCAATCGACGATTTCGGTACCGGCTACTCGTCCCTGAGCTACCTCAAGCGCCTGCCGCTGGATTTCCTGAAAATCGATCAATCCTTTGTCCGTGGCCTGCCCGATGACCCCCACGATGTGGCGATAGTGCGGGCCATCATCGCCCTGGGTCGCAGCATGCAATTCACCGTGATCGCCGAAGGCGTGGAAACCCATGAGCAGCAGGTATTCCTCGGGAACGAAGGTTGCGAACAGATCCAGGGCTACATCATCAGCCTGCCGCTGAGCGCCGACGAATTCGCCGCGACCTTTCTGCGCCTCCCCGTTTCGGATTTTTCGGATAGCACAGCCGAGAAACCGTCGCTATAATTCGCGGCCTACTGAGGGCCTATAGCTCAGTCGGTTAGAGCAGAGGACTCATAATCCTTTGGTCCACGGTTCGAGTCCGTGTGGGCCCACCATCTTTGAAAGCCGCGCATTGCGCGGCTTTTGCGTATTTAAAGCGCTGTACTCCCCCTCGATTCGGCCGCCAGGCCGGCAAAGCAGCCGATCATTTCTCCCAAGAAATCAGCCCTAGCGCACAACTATTAAAAACCGCGACGGTCATAACCGCGCGGAAGTCGCGCGTGACCTCCGTTCAGTCCTAGACTGCATTTCTATCAATGGGGGAGAGCCTGTCCTTTCCCCGGCGTGATGCACCACCTAAGCCACCCATAATAATCAGAGTGGCCTGATGATTCGGACACAACACATGGAAGTAATATCTACGGCGCCTTCGCCTGGCCCGGTAACGGGGTTCGCACGTTGCCGGAATATTCAGCAAGGCCCTGTTTTCATCATTGCATCCGGTAGTTCGGCAAAGGATTTTCCCATCGAAGCCTTTGCGAACATCCCGATGATCACCATGAACGGGGCCATCTCGATGTTCCGCGGGACCGGCATACGGCCTTTTTTTTATGCCTGCTCCGATACCAGTTTCTCCCTCCAGCAACCCGAACTCTTCGCCCAGGCGATGGATCTCAGCCAGCGTGTGGCGCTCTGGGAAGAACATGCCCGGATGATTCCGATCCAGCCTCGCGGCGAGCTGTTTCTGCTGAAGAAGGCGCCACGACAGACCTGGAAGGAGCTGTTGCTCAAGAGCAACAGCGATCTGGTTCGCCCTCCCCTCCTCTCGGGCAACAGGAGCCGGACCATCGGCTTCAGCAAGAATCTCGAGCTGGGTTTCTTCGATGCCCGCACGGTGGCCTATCTGGCGCTGCAACTCGCCTATCACGCAGGCTTCGATACGGCGATCCTGGTGGGCGTCGACCTGAGCCCTGCCCAGGGGCGCTTTTATGAAACGCCAGACAGCTTCAAGTCGCCCTGCGGTCTGGACCAGCACCTGCAATCACGGATCCTGCCGTCCTTGAAGCTGATGTCGGACAAGGTCATGGGCAAGGACTTCTCGGTGTACAACCTGTCCCCCACGTCGCGTATTCCCACCTCGATCATTCCCAACATCAGCCTCGACGAGCTCGGCAAACTGGTTGATCGCTGAGTTTTTTTGCAGGTGAATGGACGGGCTGTATCCGCCCACAAAAAAACCGCGCAAGGCGCGGTTTTTCTGTAAGGCCTGGATCAGCCGTTATTCGGGCAATGCATAAGCGATCACATAGTCCCCACGGTCCGGCGACTGACGCGCGCCGCCAGCGGTCAGCAGGATGTACTGCCGGCCGGTCTTCGGCGAAACGTAGGTCATGGGCCCCGACTGGCTACCCACCGGCAGGCGGGCTTTCCAGATTTCGTTGCCGTTGCCGGTATCGAAGGCGCGCAGGTAGAAGTCCTGGGTGCCGGCGAAGAACAACAGGCCGGACTGGGTTGCCAGGGACGCGCCCAGGGTCGGCATGCCGATCGGGATTGGCATATGCATGCGAATGCCCAGGGGACCAGTGTCCTGTACGGTACCGACCGGCACCTGCCACACCAGCTTCTTGGTTTTCAGGTCGATGGCCGACATGGTGCCGAACGGTGGCTTCTGGCACGGAATACCGGCAGGCGAGAGGAAACGCTGGCGCATCGCCCCAAACGGCGTGCCGTCCTGAGGCACTACGCCCATTTCGATGCCGCTGGCCCCAGCCGCGATCTTCGCGCGCGGGATCATGTAGTTGGCCAGGCCCAGGCGCATATCGTTGACGAACATATAGTTGCTGTTCGGGTCCACCGACACGCTGCCCCAGTTCATGCCACCCAGGGAGCCCGGGAACTGCAAGGCGTGATCCATGCCCGGCGGGGTGTAGACGCCTTCATGGCGCATGCCCTTGAACTGGATGCGGCACATCAACTGGTCGAACGGCGTAGCGCCCCACATGTCCGACTCGGTGAGGGTCTGGTTGCCGATCGACGGCATCTCCACCGAGAACGGCTGGGTTGGCGAGTAGCGTTCGCCCGGCATATTGCCCTGCGGCACCGGACGCTCTTCCACCCGGGCGATAGGCACTCCGGTTTCGCGGTTGAGCAGGAAGATCTCACCCTGCTTGGTGACCTGCGCCAGCGCCGGCTGGACTCCGCCCTTGTCGTCCGGCACGTCGTACAGCAGCGGCTGCGCCGGCAGGTCGAAGTCCCACAAATCGTGGTGAGTGGTCTGGAAGTGCCAGCGCACCTGACCGGTTTTCACGTCCAGGGCGACGATGGAGGAACTCCATTTGTCGTCGAATTCCGTGCGCTGGCCGGCGAAGAAATCTGGTGTGGCGTTGCCGGTCGGCAGGTAGACCAGACCGAGCTTGGCGTCATAGGACATGGCCGACCAGACGTTTGGCGTTCCGCGGGTATAGGTCTCGCCCGCCGGCGGACGCTTGGTGGTGTTCGGGTTGCCCGGATCCCAGGCCCAGACCAGTTCGCCGCTGCGCATGTCGAAGGCGCGGACCACGCCCGGTGGCTCGCCGATGGAGTAGTTGTCCGCCACCCGGCCGCCAACTATGACCACATTGCCGGCCACCAGCGGAGTCGAGGTCTGCTGGTAGTAGCCAGGCTTCACTTCGCCCATGTCGGTTTTCAGGTCGACCGTGCCTTTATCGCCGAAGTCTTCGCACGGCTTGCCGGTTTCTGCGTTGATCGCAATCAGGCGCGCATCGCCGGTCGGCAGGAACAAACGCTTGGCGCAGGCGGCCGGAGTGGCCGAGGGTTCGGCAGCAGACTCGGCGGAGGCATCGAAGTAACCCAGGCCGCGGCAACGCTGCCAGTTGGGCGCCGAGCCTTGCGGATCGAACTTCCAGCGTTCGGCGCCGGTGTCGGCGTCCAGGGCGAACACCTTGCCGTAGGCGGTGCAGGTATAGACCCTGTCACCGATCTGCAGCGGTGTGTTCTGGTCTTCGGCGCCCGCGCCGGTGCTTTGCGGAATATCGCCAGTGCGGAAAGTCCAGGCCACCTGCAACTGATCAATGTTGCCCTTGTTGATCTGATCCAGCGCGGCAAAACGATTGCCGGCGGTGGTGTTGCCCCAATGGGCCCAGTCCTTCTGCTCGGTACCTGGAACCACAGGCTTGATCACCGGCTCGCTGCTGGCCTTGACCACATGGGTCGGCACGAACATGTAGGCCAGGGTCGCCGCGACGCCAATGCCCAGCACACCCGCCAGGCCATAAGCGCCACGGCCGGCGGTCGCGCCCGAAGCACGCACCAGGGTTGGATAGATAAGCGCCACCACCAGGCCGATAACGGCGAAGGTCAGCACCCGGGAAACCAGCGGCCAGTACTCCAGCCCGGCATCCCAGACCGCCCAGATCGCCGTCAGCACCAGCGCCGCCCCATACAGCCAGGCGCCGCGCGGGTTACGCCGGGCGATCAGCAGCCCGGAAACGATCATCGCCAGGCCCATCAGCAGGAAGAACCAGCTGCCGCCCAGACTGACCAGGTACCCGCCCCCGCCAGCCAGTCCCAGGCCGATCAGTGCGATCAGCACACCCAGCGCCCACAGCAGCCATTTGCTGCCGGTGGCAGCCCCAGAATTATTCATGTCGGAAATTTCTCCCATTCTTTGCGTGGCGCAAGAATGTACTAACCAGTTACTTATGACAACTTGTCGCAGGCAGTTCGTGGCAAAAAATCTCATGCATGCCATTGAGCCTAGCCGTCACAGCGCAGCCCGCAGCCAATACGCCATGCCACGAGCATCGCCCCCAGCGAGCCTGTAACATGCTCGGCCACCGTTGCCCGCGCCGGAGTTCACCTTGTCTGACAGCCGCCCTCCCGTCCTCGACGAAATCGACCGCCAACTGATCGCGGCCTTGCAGATCAATGCCCGCGAAAGCGTGGCCATGCTCGCCAGGCAGCTGGGGATCGCCCGTACCACCGTGACCTCGCGCCTGGCGCGGCTGGAAAAGGCACGGGTGATTACCGGCTATGGCGTGCGCCTGGGTCAGCGGGTCATCGATGGCGGCTTGCAGGCCTACGTGGGGATCAAGGTGCAGCCGCGTTCCGGCAAGGAGGTACTGCGGCGCCTGAGCGCCATGGCCCAGGTCCAGCAGCTCTGCGCGGTGAGTGGGGAATTCGACTATGTCGCCTGGCTGCGCACCGATTCGCCGGAGCAGCTGGACCAGTTGCTCGACCAGATCGGCAGCGTCGACGGCGTGGAAAAGACCACCACCTCGATCATCCTCAGCAGCAAGATCGACCGCGGGCATCCCGTCTGAAGAGACTTTCCCTGCTCCGCCCCCATAGCTCGTCATTTCGCACAATAGAACCGTCATATTGGTCGTCGATCATTCAAAACGACGACACTTTGCGTCTTATTAACGTGCGCAACGCTCCCTAGAATGGCTGCCATCTTTTCCTATACTCAGCGCTCTGCTCGAGTTGCCAGCAAGGTCAGCCATGAACAAGAACAATCGCCATCCTGCAGACGGTAAGAAACCCATCACCATTTTCGGCCCGGACTTCCCGTTCGCCTTCGACGACTGGATCGAGCACCCGGCCGGCCTGGGCAGCATCCCCGAGGCCAACCATGGCGCCGAAGTGGCGATTGTCGGTGCCGGTATCGCCGGGCTGGTAGCGGCCTACGAGCTGATGAAGCTGGGCCTCAAGCCGGTGGTGTACGAAGCCTCGAAAATGGGTGGCCGGCTGCGTTCCCAGGCATTCGAAGGCGCCGAAGGGATCATCGCCGAACTGGGCGGCATGCGCTTTCCAGTGTCCTCCACGGCCTTCTATCACTACGTCGACAAGCTGGGCCTGGAGACCAAGCCCTTTCCCAACCCGCTGACGCCGGCTTCTGGCAGCACCGTGATCGACCTCGAAGGCCAGACTCACTACGCGCAGAAGCTCGCCGACCTGCCAGCGCTGTTCCAGGAAGTGGCCGACGCCTGGGCCGATGCCCTGGAAGACGGTTCGCGCTTCGGCGAAATCCAGCAGGCCATTCGCGATCGCGACGTGCCGCGCCTCAAGGAGCTGTGGAACACCCTGGTGCCGCTGTGGGACGACCGCACCTTCTATGACTTCGTCGCCACCTCGAAAGCCTTCGCCAAGCTGTCGTTCCATCACCGCGAAGTGTTCGGCCAGGTAGGCTTCGGCACCGGCGGCTGGGATTCGGACTTCCCCAATTCGATGCTGGAAATCTTCCGCGTGGTGATGACCAACTGCGACGATCACCAGCACCTGGTGGTCGGCGGCGTCGAGCAGGTGCCGCTGGGCATCTGGCGCCATGTGCCGGAGCGCTGCGCCCACTGGCCGCAAGGCACCAGCCTCAGTTCGCTGCACCATGGCGCGCCGCGTCCCGGGGTGAAGCGTATCGCCCGGGCCGCCGATGGCCGCTTCAGCGTCACCGACAACTGGGGCGATACCCGCGAATACGCGGCGGTGCTGACCACCTGCCAGAGCTGGCTGCTGACCACCCAGATCGAATGCGAAGAGTCGCTGTTCTCGCAGAAGATGTGGATGGCCCTGGACCGCACCCGCTACATGCAGTCGTCGAAGACCTTCGTCATGGTCGACCGGCCGTTCTGGAAAGACAAAGATCCGGAAACCGGTCGCGACCTGATGAGCATGACCCTCACCGACCGCCTGACCCGTGGTACTTATCTGTTTGATAACGGCGACGACAAGCCAGGGGTCATCTGCCTGTCCTATTCGTGGATGAGCGACGCCCTGAAGATGCTGCCGCACCCGGTGGAAAAACGGGTCAAGCTGGCCCTCGACGCCCTGAAGAAGATCTACCCGAAAGTCGATATCGCCGGGCGCATCATCGGCGACCCGATCACCGTGTCCTGGGAAGCCGATCCGCACTTCCTCGGCGCGTTCAAGGGCGCGCTGCCCGGCCACTATCGCTACAACCAACGCATGTACGCGCACTTCATGCAGGACGACCTGCCCGCCGAACAGCGCGGCATCTTCATCGCCGGCGACGATGTGTCCTGGACTCCGGCCTGGGTGGAAGGCGCGGTACAGACCTCGCTCAACGCGGTCTGGGGCATCATGAAGCACTTCGGCGGGCAGACCCACGCCGAGAACCCGGGACCGGGCGACGTGTTCCACGAAATCGGCCCGATCGCCCTGGCCGACTGAACCTGTAGCCGCCCGCAGGCTGCGATCGAGCGCAACGCTCGTGGCCTTTGAGCAGCCCGCGGCAACGGCTACAGTAACAGTCCAGCGCACAGAGGAGTCATCGCCATGCGTGTCGCGCTTTATCAATGTGCCCCACAACCACTGGATGTCGCCGGCAACCTGCAACGCCTGCAGAAAGTCGCCGTGGAAGCTTCCGGCGCCGACCTGCTGGTGCTGCCGGAGATGTTCCTCAGCGGCTACAACATTGGCGTAGAGGCCGTGGGCGCCCTGGCCGAGGCCCAGGACGGTCCGTCGGCGCAATACATCGCCAACGTTGCCCAGTCGGCGGGTATCGCGATCCTGTATGGCTACCCGGAACGCGCCGACGACGGCCAGATCTATAACGCCGTGCAACTGATCGACCGTAACGGCCAGCGCCTGTGCAACTATCGCAAGACCCACCTGTTCGGCGATCTCGACCGCTCGATGTTCAGCCCCGGTCCAGACGATTTCCCATTGGTGGAGCTCAATGGCTGGAAGCTCGGTTTCCTGATCTGCTACGACATCGAGTTCCCGGAGAACGCCAGGCGCCTGGCACTGGCCGGGGCCGAGCTGATTCTGGTGCCCACCGCCAACATGCTGCCTTACGACTTCGTCGCTGATGTCACCGTGCGTTCGCGCGCCTTCGAAAACCAATGTTATGTGGCCTACGCCAACTACTGCGGCCACGAAGACGAGATCCACTACTGTGGCCAGAGCAGCATTGCCGCCCCCGACGGCCAGCGGATTGCCCTCGCCGGGCTGGATGAGGCCCTGATAGCCGGCACGCTGGACCGCCAGTTGATGCTCGATTCCCGCGCCGCCAACCGCTACTTCCATGACCGTCGCCCGGAGCTTTACGACGACCTGAACAAGCGCTGATCCGGGATTATCCGCTAGCATGGGCGCTTCACTGTTCTGGAAGTGCTCATGCCCGCGCTGAACCACCCTCTGCCTCATCAAGAAACCCTGGCCAACGGCCTGCGGGTTTCACTGCACCACGTTCCTCGATTGAAGCGCTGCGCGGCAGCCCTGCAGGTCTCGGCCGGCAGTCACGACGTACCGCTGGCCTGGCCCGGGCTGGCACACTTTCTCGAACACCTGCTGTTTCTCGGCACCGAGCGCTTTCCCGCGGAACAGGGCCTGATGGCTTATGTGCAACGCCACGGCGGCCAGGTGAACGCCAGCACCGGCGAACGCCACACCGACTTTTTCTTCGAACTGCCCCCATTGGACTTCGCCGGCGGGCTGGAGCGTCTGGCCGACATGCTCACCCACCCGCGCATGAGCCAGGAAGACCAGTTGCGCGAGCGTGAAGTGCTGCATGCCGAATTCATCGCCTGGTCGCGGGATGCCGCGGCGCAACAGCAGTTCGCCTTGCTCGACGGCCTGTCTGCGGAGCACCCACTGCGAGCATTCCACGCCGGCAATCGCTATAGCCTCAAGGTGCCGCGCCCAGCGTTTCAACAAGCACTGCGGGCCTTCTATCAGGCTCACTACCACAGCGGGCAAATGACCCTGAGCCTGGCCGGCCCACAATCCCTGGAGGAGCTGAAAGCCTTGGCGCAGGGTTTTGGCGCCGTCCTCGCCGTCGGTAAAGCGCAACCGCAAGAGGCTCCTATGCCCTTGCTGACATCTGCGCAGCCGTATTATCAGCAGCTCGAAGGGAACCACCTGAACCTGCTGTTCGCCTGCGAGCAACTGCCCGCAGCCGCACGCGAAGCGCTGGATTTTCTCGGTACCTGGCTGGCCTCCGGCAAACCCGGCGGGCTGCTGGCCACGCTCAAGGAGCGCAAGCTGGTCGAAGGGTTGAAGGCCGCGCCGCTGTATCAGTTTGCCGGTCAGGCGCTGCTGCATATCCAGTTCGACTTGACCGAGCAAGGCGCCCAACAGCCGGAACAGGTGAGTGAGCTGCTCTTCGATTGGCTGGCCTTTTTCAGCAGCCAGGACGACTGGCCGGCATTGCGCGAAGAGTACGCCCTGCTGCAACAGCGCCAACGCCAGGTGGCCAGCGCACTGGCGTTGGCAAGACTGAACAACGAGCAGTTGGAAGCGCAGTTGTCCAACCGCGGCGTCACGGCCCTCAAGGCCCTGCTGTCGCAACTTCAAACCCCGCGGGCAGCCAGTCGCGGCATCAGCTGGCAACTGCCTGCGCCCAATCCGTTCCTGCGCAGCTCCGCGCCAGCCGCCCGGACTGGTCTGATTCGCGGGCAAACCAGCGCCCACCGCGGCTTGCGGACCTTCGCCCAGGACCGCTTGCGCCAACGTCGCGAATCATCGGCCATGACGTTCAGCCAGACCCTCGCCGACGACTCCGGCGAGGCCGCCCTGTACTTGCGCTGGCGCCTGCAAAACCTGTTGCCACAGGAACTGCGCAGCCGCTTGCAAAACCACCTGCGCAACCTGCGGGACGACGGACTTCAGGCGGGCGTCGAGTTGTCTTTCGGTGTCTCGGGCAACCAGTGTCTGTTGACGCTGAAAGGCCTTCCCGAGCCGATGCCGGCCATGCTCCAGCAGGCTCTGCTGGAACTGAGCCAACCCGGTGCGGCGTTCTGGCAAATGCCCCCCGCTGCTCCCACGCCGCTGTTACCGATCCGCCAATTGCTCCAGAAACTGCCCGAGCTCTGCCTGGAGATACCCGCCTCCGAGGAGCCGCATCTGGATGAGCAAGGCTGGCAAGCACTGTGGAATGACGCCCGCTGGGATGGCCTGGCCATCGGCCTGGCTCATGCCCAAAGCGCGATCGGCGCGGCACTGAGCAAAGCCCCGGGGATCGCCGACAGCCAGCTTTCAGCGCCGCCCTCGATAGCCGCGCAGCAGCACTGGCATGAGATCGCAACCGGCTCCGGCGAGCAGGCCCTGCTGCTGTTTTGCCCGGCACCGGACACCACCCTTCAGCAGGAAGCCAGCTGGCGGCTGCTGGGGCAACTTGGCCAGATGCCGTTCTATCAGCGCCTGCGGGTCGAGTTACAACTGGGCTATGCGGTGTTCAGCGGCGTGCGGCAGATCAACGGCCAGACCGGCCTGCTGTTCGGCGTGCAGTCGCCCAGCACTTCGCTGAGCGAGATCCTCGAGCATATCCGGGCGTTCCTGGCGCAGTTGCCCGAGTTGATCGAGGCACTGGATGACGCCTCCCTGGACGACTTGAAAGCTAACCTGGCCGCCCAGTTCGATGCCCGTGCGTTGCCCGTGGCGCAACTGGCCGAACTGCTCTGGCAGGGGCGACTGGCCGGCCATCCGTCGGATTACCTGGAACAATTGCAACAGGAGATTATGGCGGCGCCCCGGCCACAGCTGTTGCTCGCGGCCGAACAGTTGCAACAGGTGCAAGGCGGCTGGCGCTGTCTGGCCAGCGGTGCCTGCCCGGGGGAACCCTGGCAAGCGGCAAAATGATCATTACCCTGGCTGCAACGAGCTTTCTTCAACAATTGCGGTCATTCCCCAGGGGGAATTTAGTAAGATAGCCCCCTAAGCATCTGAACATCTCCGGTTGGAGGTGGACTATATGTATAGATCTCAACCGTCCCACCCACCTGAAGGAGCACCTCTATGTCCTGGTCCAAACCTGCTTACACCGACCTGCGTATCGGCTTTGAAGTCACCATGTACTTCGCCAGCCGTTGATTGCTCGCGCAGTGCAACGCCTCGGCTCGCCGGGGCGTTTTTATTTTCAGCTTTAACCTGATGGAGCGGCCATGTTTGTCCAGATTCTAGGTTCCGCCGCCGGTGGCGGTTTTCCGCAGTGGAACTGCAACTGCGCGAACTGCGCGGGCTTTCGCGACGGCAGCCTGCGGGCAAAGGCTCGCACCCAATCGTCCATCGCCATTTCCGATGACAGTGTGAACTGGGTCCTGTGCAACGCCTCGCCGGACATCCGCGCCCAGCTCCAGAGCTTCGCCCCGATGCAACCGGGCCGCGCCCTGCGCGACACCGGGATCAGCGCGATCATCCTGATGGACAGTCAGATCGACCACACCACCGGCCTGCTCAGCCTGCGCGAAGGCTGCCCGCATCAGGTCTGGTGCACCGACATGGTCCATGAAGACCTCAGCAGCGGCTTCCCGCTGTTCACCATGCTCACCCACTGGAACGGCGGGCTGAACTGGAACCGCATCGAACTCGACCAGAGCTTCACCATCCCGGCCTGCCCGAACCTGCGTTTCAGCCCGCTGCCGTTGCGCAGCGCCGCACCGCCCTATTCGCCCCATCGCTTCGACCCGCACCCGGGCGATAACATCGGCCTGATCGTCGAAGACCTGCGCACCGGCGGCAAGCTGTTCTACGCCCCAGGACTGGGCAAGGTCGACGCAGCGCTGCTGGAAATCATGAGCGGTAGCAACTGCCTGCTGGTGGACGGCACCCTGTGGGAAGACGACGAGATGCAGCGCCGCGGCGTCGGCACCCGGACCGGGCGGGAAATGGGCCACCTGGCGCAGAACGGCCCCGGCGGCATGCTGGAAGTGCTGGAGCAGTTGCCAGAGCAGCGCAAGATTCTTATCCACATCAACAACACCAACCCGATCCTCGACGAGGATTCCGCCGAACGCGCGGAGCTGGCGCGGCGTAACGTTGAAGTGGCTTACGACGGCATGAGTATCGAGCTGTAACCACAGGAGCTATCGCGGGCAAGTCGGATCGCCGCCCGCTCGCTCCTACAGGTAGCGCTGTCCGTAGGAGCGAGGCTTGCCCGCGATGAGGCCCGATCAGGCAACACTATCCACGGTTGTTCCCCGGAGAACCGCAATGACTGACACAGCAATGTCCCCCGCCGAATTCGAGCAGGCCCTGCGGGCCAAGGGCGCCTACTACCACATCCACCATCCGTACCACGTGGCGATGTACGAAGGCCGGGCGACCCGCGAGCAGATCCAGGGCTGGGTCGCCAACCGCTTCTACTACCAGGTGAACATCCCGCTCAAGGACGCGGCGATCCTCGCCAACTGCCCGGATCGGGAGATTCGTCGCGAGTGGATTCAGCGCCTGCTGGACCACGACGGCGCCCCCGGCGAAGACGGTGGCATCGAAGCCTGGTTGCGCCTGGGGCAGGCTGTCGGTCTCGATCCGGACCAACTGCGCTCGCAAGAGCTGGTGCTGCCGGGCGTGCGTTTCGCCGTCGACGCCTACGTCAACTTCGCCCGCCGCGCCAGCTGGCAGGAAGCCGCCAGCAGCTCGCTGACCGAGCTGTTCGCACCGCAGATCCACCAATCACGTCTCGACAGCTGGCCCCAGCATTACCCGTGGATCGACCCGGCCGGCTATGAATACTTCCGCACGCGCCTGGGCCAGGCGCGGCGCGATGTCGAACACGGCCTGGCGATCACCCTGCAGCACTACACCACCCGCGCCGGGCAGGAGCGCATGCTGGAAATTCTCCAGTTCAAACTGGACATCCTTTGGAGCATGCTCGACGCCATGAGCATGGCCTACGAACTCAATCGCCCGCCGTATCACAGCGTCACCGCACAACGGGTCTGGCATAAAGGAATCACCCTATGAGCTTCGATCGCAGCAAGACCCCGACCTGGCGCCCCGGCTACCGCTTCCAGTACGAACCGGCGCAGAAGGGCCATGTACTGCTCTACCCTGAAGGCATGATCAAGCTCAACGAGAGCGCCGCACTGATCGGCGGGTTGATCGACGGCGAGCGGGATGTCGCGGCGATCATCAAGGAGCTGGAGATCCAGTTCCCCGGCGTGCCCGAACTCGGTGACGACATAGAGCAATTCATGGAGGTCGCCCGTGCACAGCACTGGATCGAACTTGGCTGATTCGCCAGCGCCGATACCGCCCAAACCGGAAGTCGGCCTGCCGCTGTGGCTGCTGGCCGAGCTGACCTACCGCTGCCCGCTGCAATGCCCGTATTGCTCCAACCCGCTGGATTTCGCCGAGCAGGGCAAGGAGTTGAGCACCGAGCAGTGGCTCAAGGTGTTTCGCGAAGCCCGGGAAATGGGCGCCGCGCAGCTGGGCTTTTCCGGTGGCGAGCCGCTGGTGCGCCAGGACCTCGCCGAACTGATCGGCGAGGCGCGCAAGCTGGGGTTCTACACCAACCTTATTACCTCGGGCATTGGCCTGACCGAGCAGAAGATCAGCGACTTCAAGAAGGCCGGGCTCGATCACATCCAGATCAGTTTCCAGGCCAGCGACGAGCAGGTGAACAACCTGCTGGCCGGCTCGAAGAAAGCCTTCGCCCAGAAGCTGGAAATGGCCCGGGCAGTGAAAGCCCACGGCTACCCGATGGTGCTGAATTTCGTCACCCATCGGCACAACATCGACCGGATCGACCGCATCATCGAGCTGTGCATCGCTCTGGAAGCCGACTTCGTCGAGCTTGCCACCTGCCAGTTCTACGGCTGGGCCCAGCTCAACCGCGTCGGCCTGTTGCCGACCAAGGAGCAACTGGTGCGCGCCGAACGCATCACCAACGAATACCGTGCCAAGCTGGAAGCCGAAGGGCATCCGTGCAAACTGATTTTCGTCACCCCGGATTATTACGAGGAACGCCCGAAAGCCTGCATGAACGGCTGGGGCAGCATCTTCCTCACGGTCACGCCGGACGGCACCGCCCTGCCCTGCCACGGCGCCCGGCAGATGCCCGTGCAGTTCCCCAATGTGCGCGACCACAGCATGCAACACATCTGGTACGACTCCTTCGGCTTCAACCGCTTCCGTGGCTACGACTGGATGCCCGAGCCGTGCCGCTCCTGCGATGAAAAGGAAAAGGACTTCGGCGGCTGCCGCTGCCAGGCCTTCATGCTCACGGGCGACGCCAGCAATGCCGACCCGGTGTGCAGCAAATCGCACCATCACGGCGTGATCCTCAAGGCCCGCGAAGAAGCCGAGCACGCTACCCAGACCATCGAGCAACTGGCCTTCCGTAATGAACGAAACTCGCGCCTCATCGCCAAAGGCTGAATCCTTCAGCGCCGCCCAAGCCGTCGCCGCCGGCATCGATTTCGCCGAGCTGCGGCTCGGCGCCAGCGGCCTGTTCTGGAACGAATACCGCCCCGAAGATGCCGCCTGCCGGATCTGGCACTGGCGCGACAACCAGGTCCGCTGCCTGACGCCGCAAGGTTTCAGCGTGCGCAGCCGGGTCTACGAATACGGCGGCGGCGCCTTTTGCCTGAGCGATGACGGGCTGGTATTCGTCAACGAAGCGGATCAGCAGCTCTACCGACAGTCGCTGCAAGGCGAAACGCCGGTAGCCCTGACCTCCGGCGAGTGCCGTTATGGCGACCTGCAGTTCGCCGCCGGCCAGGTGCTGGCGGTGGAAGAACACAACAACCAGCATCGCCTGGTGGCCATCGACTCCGATAACGGCAAGCGCCAGTTGCTGGCCGAAGGGGCCGACTTCTACGCTGCTCCCGCCTTGAGCCCGAACGGTCAACGCCTGGCCTGGATCGAATGGGATCGACCGCATCAGCCCTGGACCTCCACCCGCCTGATGGTCACCGAGCACCTGGCCAATGGCCGTTGGGATGACCCAAGGTGCCTGGCTGGCGACGGTGTAGAAGAGTCGCTGCAACAGCCACGCTTCGATGAAACCGGCCGCCTGTATTGCCTGACCGACCGCGCCGGCTTCTGGCAGCCCTGGGGTGAAACCCCAAGCGGCCTGCAGGCGCTGCCCTGCGCCGCCGCCGATCACGCCCCGGCGCCCTGGCAATTGGGCGGCTGCACCTGGCTGCCGCTGGGTGGCGACAGCTGGCTGGGTACCTGGACGCAAGACGGCTTCGGCCGTCTGGGGCTGCGCCTGGCCGAGGGTTCACAGCAGGACTTCAGCGGTGACTACAGCCGCTTCCGCAACCTGGCGCTGGATGAGCGGTTTATCTACTGCATAGCGGCTTCACCTGTCAGTCCGTCCGCAATCATCGCCATTGATCGTCAGTCGCAGCAGGTCACAGTCCTGGCAGGCGGTGTGGCGCCTCTGCTGCCCGAACAGATCAGCCGCCCGCAAACTCTGCGCTACCCCAGCGGCCAGGGCGAGGCCCACGGCTTTTTCTACCCAGCCATGAGCGATGGCGATCGGCCGCCGCTGGTGGTGTTCATCCATGGCGGCCCGACCTCGGCCTGTTACCCGATACTCGACCCGCGCATCCAGTACT
The DNA here is from genome assembly GCF_017349775.1 of Pseudomonas sp. GW460-12-10-14-TSB1. NCBI lineage: Bacteria > Pseudomonadati > Pseudomonadota > Gammaproteobacteria > Pseudomonadales > Pseudomonadaceae > Pseudomonas > Pseudomonas sp. GW460-12-10-14-TSB1. The sequence goes on along the minus strand of NZ_JACNAC010000008.1, from coordinate 90,196 downwards.
GGGCGCAACGGGGTTTCGCCGTGGCCGACCTGAACTATCGCGGCAGCACCGGCTATGGCCGCGAGTACCGACAGGCCCTGCACCTGAGTTGGGGCGAGGTGGATGTGCAGGACGCCTGCGCGGTGGTCGCCTATCTGGCCCGACAAGGCCTGATCGATGGCGACCAGGCATTCATTCGCGGTGGCAGTGCCGGCGGCTACACCACCCTTTGCGCCCTGGCCTTCGCCGATGTGTTCCGTGCCGGCGCCAGCCTGTATGGCGTCAGCGACCCAATCGCCCTGGGGCGAGCCACCCACAAGTTCGAAGGCGACTACCTGGACTGGCTGATCGGCGACCCCGAACAGGATGCCGAACGCTACAAGGCCCGCACCCCGCTGTTGCATGCCGGCAATATTCGCGTACCGGTGATTTTCTTCCAGGGCGAACTCGACGCCGTGGTGGTGCCCCAGCAGACCCGGGACATGCTCGAGGCCCTGCAGGACAACGGCATTGCGGCAGAAGCGCACTATTACCCGGATGAACGCCATGGCTTTCGCAAGGCCGCCAATCAGGCCCACGCCCTGGAACAGGAATGGCTGTTTTATCGACGGGTAATGGAACAGACGGGCACACCGCAGTAGTCGGCGCCCAAGGGAGACAAGCCCGCTCCTGTACGGGAGCGGGCGTCAGGCTCAGCGCTTGGCGATGATGTACACCGCATGCACGATGCCCGGGATGTAGCCGCACAGGGTTAGCAGGATATTCAGCCAGAACGCACCGCCGAACCCCACCTGCAGAAACACTCCCAATGGCGGCAACAGAATGGCGATGATGATGCGGATAAAGTCCATGGGGTAGCTCCTGATAGAAATCGACTCGTACGAGCCTCACAGCTAGTCGACCCGTGGCGTTCGGCGGGGTTCAGTCGATTCTGGCCAAGGGCCAGTTTTTATCCCCAGGCTGGCCGGCGTTTCAGTGCCGGCTCACGCCAGTATTTCCAGGCCATGTTTTTGCACGATGCTCAGCAGCTTGAGCGCCATGCCGCTCGGGTGTTTCTCTCCGGACTCCCACTGCTTCACCGTGGACGCGCTGGTGTTCAGGTAGCGGGCAAAGACCGGCTGGCTGACGTTGCTCCGCTCGCGCAGCAGCTTGATCTGCTCCGCGGGAATATTCGCCGGGACTGGCGCGATACAGGCCTCATCGAACTGGCGCATGGTGGTTTTGCCAATGGCGCCGATGGCGTGCAGGGCACTGGCCGACTCATGTATCGATTCAAGGGCTTCAGTCTTGAATGGCTTGCTCATGTCTGATCTCCACAAACGCTTTCATCTCGAGTAGCTGCTGGATCTGCCAGCCATCCAGCCCTTCGTAAGCCTTGGCCAGCGCGCGGAACGCCTGCAGTTCCTGGTGGCTGATATTGCTCTGGTCCTGCTTGGCGAACAGGAACTGGAACACCCAGTAACGCCGGCCTCTGGCCAGGACGATCGAACGATGGCGGTTGGCGTTCAGGCGTTTTTTCCAGACCCCACCACCCAGATCGTCAGCCTGGCCGCGGCATAACTCGCCGAATGCGGCCAGCAACTCGTCGTCATGGATCAAGGCTTTTTTCGCCGCGACAGCAAAACCTTTGGTTTTGAACAACCTGATGGTCATGGCTTCCCTTCCAAAAAACATACCACTCAGTGATATATAGATTCAACCCAAGCTGCCCGGTGGTCTTTCACCCATGCAGCCCCACCGTCCTGGCGGATGGGCCTAAGGAACCCTCCCTGGATGATGGCCTTCAAGACCTGATGGCGGTTTTGCAAAAGCCCGAGACAAAAAAACGCCCCGTGCGAAAAATCGGACACGGGGCGATGCGTTATACCGCGAGACGGTTCGGGAATTCTGTCAGGGCAAGATCGGATATGTCGGGATCAGGGCCGGCTTCAAACCACCAGCCCCTTGCGGCATTGCAGCTGCGCGGTACGTACTCGCGAAAAGGCCCGCGCCAGGCGCAGCAGCATTTCGTCGATATTGGCTTTGCTCACCGTCAGCGCCGGGGTGAACCGCAGGCAGTCCGACTGCGTCGCGGCCAGCAACAGCCCCTCGTAGCGGGCTGCCTTGACCACAGCCTCGGCCGAGTCGTCAGCCAGGCTCAGCCCCCAGAACAAGCCCTGCCCGCGCAGCTCTCCCTGGGCATAACGGTTAGCCAGGCGGGCCAGCCCTTCGCGTAAGTACTGACCGTTTTCCCGTACATGCTCGAGAAAGCTGTTGTCCAGCACGCTATCGAGCACCGCCAGGCCCGCGGCAGTCATCAGGGCATTGCCGTGATGGGTGCCATTCAGCTCTCCCACCTCGAAGCAGCAGGCCTTGCCCCGCGCCAGCAAGGCCGCCAAGGGCACACCACCGCCGAGGCCTTTACCCAGGACAACGATGTCGGCGCGCACGCCATAGACCTGTTCGGCCAGCAAGGTGCCGCAGCGGCCGACGCCTGTCTGCACTTCATCCAGGATCAGCAGGATGCCCAGCTCGCGACACAGGCGCTCGACACCCTTGAGGTAATGCTCGGTCGCCGGAATCACCCCGGCCTCGCCCTGGATCGGCTCGAGCATGATCGCCACGGTTTGCGCGTCCACCGCAGCATGCAAAGCCGGCAGGTCGTTGAAAGGAACATGGCTGAAACCCGCCAACTGTGGCTCGAAACGATTGGCGATGTTCGGGCTTGCCGACGCCGACATTGCCGCGAAGCTGCGACCGTGACAGCTACCGGTGGCGGTGATGATCTTCGCGGCCCCACCGCGATGCAGCTGGCCCCATTTGCGGGCCAGCTTGATCGCTGCCTCGCAGGCTTCGCTGCCACTGCTCAGCAGATAGGCCTGGTCGCTGCCAGTGCTGCGGCACAAGCGCTCGCTGAGGTTGAGCATGCCGCGGTTGTAAAAGCCCGAGCCGGGGTTGATCAGCGACTGGGCCTGGGCCGTCAGCGCCTTGACCAGCGCCGAGGGGCTATGGCCAAGACTGTTGGCGGCGTTGCCCTGGACGAAATCGAGATAGGCGCGGTCATCACTGTCCCACAACCATGAGCCCTGGCCGCGTACAAATACTGGATGGGGTCGCTGGACGCTGGGCATCAGGCACTCACTGGAAAGGTTGTCGCTCGTCGGCGACAGGCAGGGCTCGGCCGCCAGATCATCAAGGCTCGGCTGAGGGCGACGCAGGCTGAACAGGTTCATGCGCTCAACCCCTCCAGCGGCAGGCCCAGCAACCGCGAGGACCAATCCTCGACCAGGCCGGTGCGCATGCGCTTGATCGCGATGTCGCGCCAACGCGACGCCAGTGCCGGACAGTCCACCAGTTTCTTCAAGCCCGCATGCTCCAGAGGTTCTCGATAAAAACAGCGCAGGGCCCAGGCCACGGTCAACCCCGGATAACTGCGCTGGATCAGCTCGAAGGGCTGATCGGCACTGACGAAGCCGGGTTTGAGCACCCGGTAGAACCAGCCGCAGCGACCATTGTTTTGCGCCTGTTGTGGCAGGTCGGGGATGCCCCAGCGGTGGCTCAGGCGATAACAGGGCGAACGTGGCTGGCTGACCTGCAGCAGCGCGCCGCCCCAGCGGAACATATCGCCCAGGCAGACCTGCTCTTCGGTCAGGCAGTGGGTAGACAGGTTTTCGCCAAAGGCCGGGGCGCACCAGTCGATCTGTGGATGACGCTTGCGCCAGTAGCTGTAGTGCTCGGCGGGATAATGGTGCAGCGCCCGCTCCGGGCCGGTATGAAACCGTGGGTCGCCGTGTTCGTCGCTGCCCAGGCCCTGCGGCCATAACCAGAGCCGGTTTGCAACCGGACGTTTGTCCGTATCACTGATCAAACCCTGTCCGAGGTTTTTTGCCTTGCCTATGTAAACGCCATCCACGTAAACGGTATTCATCGCGCCTTCTGGCCCTGTAAGCCCTGTGAATAGGGGTTAGACTAGGCTTCTGTGGCATATCGGGCCATTTCGATTTTCCAGCTTTTTCGATAAGCAGAACTTATGGATTTTAAACAACTGCGTTATTTCGTCGCGGTGTATGAAGAAGGCCACGTGGGACGTGCCGCCGAGCGCCTGTCGATCTCCCAACCCGCGCTCTCGCAACAGATCCGTCAGTTGGAACAGAACCTCGACGTCAGCCTGTTCGAGCGCAGCAGCAAGCGCCTGCTGCCGACCCTGGCGGCCCATACCCTGTACAACCATGCCCTGCCCTTGCTCGACGGCATGCAGCGGGCTCGCGAAGCCTTGGGTAACTTCAAGGGCCAGGCCCTGCGCACGCTGGCGATCGGCGTACTGCAAACCGTGCACAGCAGCCTGGTGCCGCAAATGCTCGAGCGGGTGCGCAAGGCCCAGCCGCATCTGGTGGTGCAGATCTATGAACTGACCGGCCTGGAAATCGAACGGCGCCTGCTCAATGGCTCGTTGGATATCGGCATCAGTTACCTGCCGCCGCGCCAGCCAGGGTTGCACGGTGTGCAGTTGTACGAAGATGAGTTGACCCTGGTGATTCCCGCCGAACATCCCCTGCGCGAATTCAAGAAAGTTTCCATGAGCCAGGCTGCGGAACTGCCCATGCTGTTGCTGGGCGAGGAGTTCCAGATACGCCAGATCTGGCAGGCGCAACTGGCCAATCTCGGACGCCGGCCACAGGTGCAGGCGGAACTGAACAATATGGCGGGGATTCTCGACAGCCTGCCCAACACCCGCCTGGCGACGGTCCTGCCGGGGCGCTCACGTCAGACCCATAGCCATACGGACCTGTTATGGAAACCGCTGAGCGAACCGAGGGTGCCGTTGAAAGTGGGGCTGGTATGTCGTGATGTGCAGCGTCAGCAGGCAACCCTGGAGTTGCTGAGAACCTTGCTGGAAGAAGAAATGAGCGGCCCGGATGGGCGGATGACAGGCCCGGCGACGCTGGAGGGGCTAGGCTGAAGCAGCGCAGATAAAAAACGCGGGCAAAAGAAAACCCCGCCGAAGCGGGGCTTTGCAGACTGTTTCCCTGACATCCTTTTCACTCCACCATCCTGGCGGAATCCTACGTGTCCGTGTTATTGCTTTGCGCTTCCTGCGCGACGTCCATGTGAAGTAGATTAGCTCTGGATCCAATCTGCCGATATGGGTGATTAGCAGCACGTCATGTAAGAGAATGCTTACATGACACCCATGTACTCAGAACTGCGCCGCATCCAGCAGGAACAGTGATTCGCTACCCGCCTTCACCGATGCGCTCAGCGAGTGAATACGCGGCAGCAGACGGGCGAAGTAGAAGCGCGCGGTTCCCAGCTTGCTGGCGTAGAAATCGTCTTGCGACTCCTTGCCCAGCGCGGCTTTCGCCATCAACGCCCACATGTAGGCGTACGCCGTGTATCCGAACGCTTGCAGGTATTCGACCGAGGCCGCGCCGATTTCGTTCGGATTGGTCTTGGCCCGATCCAGCAGCCAGGCAGTCAGTTCGTCGAGGTTATCCAGCGCATCATTCAATGGCTTGGTGAACTCGGCCAGATCAGCGCTGGCGGTCGCAGTGAAATGGCGAATCTCGTCCGCAAACAGCTTGTAGAACGCCCCGCCGCTGCCGACGATCTTGCGCCCGACCAGGTCCAGCGCCTGGATGCCGTTGGTGCCTTCATAGATCTGGGTAATGCGCACATCGCGCACCAGCTGTTCCTGGCCCCACTCGCGGATGTAGCCGTGGCCGCCGAAGATCTGCTGGCCGTGAACCGTGGTTTCCAACCCCAGGTCGGTGAGGAAGGCCTTGGCCACCGGCGTCAGCAGGGCCACCAGATCTTCCGCGCGCTTACGTACTACAGCGTCTTCGCTGAACTTGGCGGTATCCAGCTGCATGGCCACATAGGTGGAGAACGCACGGCCGCCTTCGTTCGCGGCCTTCATGGTCAGCAGCATGCGACGCACATCGGGGTGCACGATGATCGGGTCAGCGACCTTGTCCTTGGCTTGCGGGCCGGTGGGCGAACGGCTTTGCAGGCGATCGCGGGCGTACTCCACGGCGTTCTGGTAGGAACGCTCGCCCGAGGCCAGGCCTTGGATACCGACGCCCAGACGTTCGTAGTTCATCATGGTGAACATCGCCGCCAGGCCTTTGTTCGGCTCGCCGACGATGTAACCGACGGCTTCGTCGAAGTTCATCACGCAGGTGGCCGAGGCCTGGATGCCCATCTTGTGTTCGATCGACCCGCAGTTCGCCGGGTTGCGCGCGCCCAGACTGCCGTCGACGTTGACCAGGAACTTCGGCACCAGGAACAGCGAAATGCCCTTCGGCCCCGCCGGTGCGTCCGGCAGCTTGGCCAGCACCAGGTGGATGATGTTCTCGGTCAGGTCATGCTCACCGCCGGTGATGAAGATCTTGGTACCGCTGACCTTGTAGGAGCCATCGGCCTGCGGTTCGGCCTTGGTGCGGATGATCCCCAGGTCGGTGCCGGCATGGGGCTCGGTGAGGCACATGGAGCCGGCCCAGACGCCCGCATACATGTTCGGCAGGTAGGCCGCCTTCAATTCTTCGCTGGCGTGGGCGTTGATCGACAGGCAGGCGCCCGCGGTCAGCATCGGATAGAGGCCGAACGACAGGCTGGCCGAGTTGACCATTTCCTCGACCTGGGCCGATACCGCCTTGGGCATGCCCATGCCGCCGTAGGTCGGATCGCCACCGACGCCGACCCAGCCGCCTTCGGCATAAGTCTGATAGGCCTGTGGAAAACCTGCGGGCGTGGTGACCGCGCCGTCGCTCCAGTGGCAGCCCTCTTCATCCGCGCCGCGGCTCAGCGGGGCGATACTTTTGCCGGTGACCTTGCCGGCTTCCTCAAGAATCGCTTCGACGGTTTCAGCGTCGACAGTGTCGGCCAGAGCAGGCAGTTCGGCCCAGAGTTTGGCGACCTCGAAAACTTCATTGAGGACGAAGCGCATATCGCGCAGGGGCGCTTTGTAGTCAGCCATGGCAAACCTCGCAAGATCTAAACAAGTGGGCCCGAACGGCCCCATTTACGAAACCTCGAGTGTACCCGAACAACTTTTGCGACACATAGGGTCAACTCATGACTTTTATGTAATTTTTAGTCACGCCAAATCGCAGACAAACCCACCCCCGCAAAAGTCTGCAGGAATGGGTTTGCCCGCGATGGACGATTACATGAAAACCTAGAGTGCAAACAGCTCCGCCGGCAACTTCATCAGACAGTCGCTGCCCGCCTCGATCGCTGCCTGATGGGCCGCCGTGCGCGGCAGCAGGCGCTTGAAGTAGAACTCGCAGGTCACCAGCTTGGCCTGGCAATAATCGGCATCCTCTTCACCGGCATCCAGCCGGGCCTGGGCCACCAACGCCATGCGCAGCCACAGGTAGGCGAGAATGATGTAACCGCTGTACATCAGGTAATCCAGCGCCGCAGCGCCGACTTCGTCGGGGTTCTTCATCGCCGCCATCCCGACCTTGGTGGTCAACGCGCCCCACTGCTGGTTGAGCCCATTGAGCTGCGCCACATGCCCCTTGAGCTGTGGATGCTCGGCATTGGCCGCACAGAACTTGTGGACGATCTTGGTGAAGCCCATCAGCAGCTTGCCTTGGCTGCCAAGCACCTTGCGCCCCAGCAGGTCCAGGGCCTGGATGCCGTTGGTGCCTTCATAGATCGGGGCGATGCGGCAGTCGCGCACCAGTTGCTCCATGCCCCATTCGCGGATGAAGCCATGACCGCCAAACACCTGCATGCCGTGGTTGGTCACTTCCAGCCCGGTTTCAGTCATGAAGGCCTTGCAGATCGGTGTCAGGAAGGCCAACAGGTTCTCGGCATCCTGACGCTGGGTTTCATCAGCGGCCAAGTGCGCCACATCCAGCAACTGCGCGGTGAAATAGGCCAGGGCGCGATTGCCTTCGTTGAAGGCCTTCATAGTCAGCAGCATGCGCCGCACATCGGGGTGGACAATAATCGGGTCGGCGGCCTTGTCCGGCGCCTTCGGCCCGGTCAGGGAGCGCATCTGCAGGCGGTCGTTGGCGTATTTGATCGCGCCCTGGAAGCTTGCCTCGCCCAGGCACAGCCCCTGCATTCCGGTACCGAGACGCGCGTGGTTCATCATGGTGAACATGCAGTTCAGGCCTTTGTTGGCCTCACCGATCAGAAATCCCTTGGCGCCATCGAAGTTCAGCACGCAGGTGGCCGAAGCCTTGATGCCCATCTTGTGTTCGATGGAGCCGCAACTCACAGCATTGCGCTCGCCCGCCTCGCCTTCGGCGTTGGGCAAAAACTTGGGCACGATGAACAGCGAAATGCCCTTGGTGCCCGCCGGCGCATCCGGCAGCTTGGCCAGCACCAGGTGGATGATGTTTTCACTCATGTCGTGCTCGCCGGCCGAGATGAAAATCTTGCTGCCGGAGACCGCATAGCTGCCGTCGGCCTGGGGCACGGCACGGGTCTTGATGATGCCCAGGTCGGTGCCGCAATGGGCTTCGGTCAGGCACATGGTGCCGGTCCATTGGCCGGCGGTGAGCTTGCTCAGGTAGGTCTGCTTCTGCTCTTCGCTGCCGTGGGCGTGAATCGCCGACATGGCACCGTGGGTCAGGCCCGGGTACATGCCCCAGGAGGTGTTGCTGGAGCCGACCATCTCGCTGATCACCAGTCCCAGTGAATGCGGCAGGCCCTGGCCGCCGTAGTTTGGGTCCGCCGCCAGGCCGTGCCAGCCGCCTTCGACATACTGGGCGAAAGCCTGCTTGAAGCCTTTGGGCGTGGTGACCACGCCATTGTCGAAATGGCAGCCTTCTTCGTCGCCGGAGCGGTTCAGCGGCGCCAGCACGTTCTCACAGAACTTCGCCCCTTCTTCGAGAATCGCGGCCACCATGTCCGGGCTGGCATCGCTGGCCCCCAGAGTGGCGTAGCTGGCGTGAAAGTCGAAGACGTGATCGATCAGAAAACGCATGTCGCGCAGGGGAGCTTTGTACTCGGGCATGGTGGTTTCTCCGGCAGCAGATCGATCCAACCTACTGCCGCTCATAAGACCTGCCAATCACAGTCCAGACGCTGAATGCGCCGTTATCACTCAACCCGCAGCGGTGTCCATGCGCACTGCGCCACGGCGGTTCTGACCGAAGGCCATGACGCAGTTACGCCCCGCGCCCTTGGCGCTGTACAGCGCCTGGTCGGCAGACTTGAGCACCTCTTCCGGCGTGCGGTGCTCCATCTGCCGCTCGGCGACACCGATACTGACGGTCACCGACACACTGGACGCCCCGGCCGCGCCCCGGCGCTGACGCCCTTGCTGGTCGTCCTGGGGGCGGTTCTCCTGATTGCGCAACTGGATGTTGTAGTTGGCGATGGTCTCGCGAATGACTTCCAGGTGCGGCATGCATTCCTCGAGGGTCTTGCCGGCGAACACCACTGCAAACTCCTCGCCGCCATAACGGTAGGCGCGACCGCCACCACTGACTTTCGACAGCTTGCTGGCGACCAGGCGCAGCACCTGGTCACCCACATCGTGGCCGTGGGTGTCGTTGAATTTCTTGAAGTGATCGACATCACTCATCGCCAGCACATAGTTGCGGCCCAGGCGCTGCATGCGTTCGTTCAAGGCGCGGCGGCCCGGCAAGCCGGTCAGCTCGTCGCGGAAGGCCATCTGATACGCCTCATGGGCAACGGCCGCGGCGATCATCAACATCACCTGGCTGCACATGATGTTCAGGGTAAAGGGCAGGATGAAGGTCTTGGGCAGCATCCAGAACAAGCCCAGCAACCCCACCAACTGCGCCGCATGCAGCGGGCGCGGGTTGCGCCAGTACTGGATCGCCAGCAACAGGAAGGCCGCAAGAAACACCGGGTACGACAACTGGATCAGGCTCATCCAGGCGCCATGCAGGGCCGGCCAACGAATTTCCGCCAGCCAGGCCAGCAACGCCTGGGGATAACTCTGCTCCAACCCCAGCGCCACACTGCCAAAGGCGAGCAGTACGGCAAAGCGCGCCACCATGTCCTGGAACAGGTGGGTGCGCTCCTGCCAGGCCGCGAACAGGCCGAACAGCAGCGGCAGCAGCAGGCAGACCAAGTGGAACACCACGGCCGCATCCTCGCGCACCTTGCCGTTGTCGCGGTAATAGTCGGTCTGGGTATCGAGCAGGAAATAGGCGATGTACACCGTGACCATCAGGAACAGTTCACGCTGACGCCGATACACCGCGCAGTAGGCACCGCCGAGCAACAGCACCAAGGTAGGCAAGACGTTGAACAGTGAGGTGAAGAAGACGTTGAGATCCTTGACGTAGGCAGCCGCGAGCCCCGCAAGCAAGAGTAACAATGAGGGTAGAAAATGGCTGAAACGTACAGCTGAAGAACGCGGCAAGGGTAAAGCTCCGACGCGGCTAAACAGTAGATGGCACTATGCCTTCATCAGGCGCAGTAAAACACGACAAATGTGACACGTGTCACATTGCCACCTCTGTAACGGCAGGGATCGGCTTCTTCTTAACGTTTTAGTCGGATTATTTTCAGATTCATCCCGCGCATAAAAAAGCCGCTTCTCCCGAAGGAGAAGCGGCTTCTGAATGGACCTCGGTAAGGCTTAGTAAGCCAGGCCGAAATCTTCTTCTTTCATGTCCATCAGGTTGTTGGCACCCGACAGCATGGCCGCAACGTGAGTGCGGGTACGCGGCAGGATGCGCTGGAAGTAGAAGCGCGCGGTCTGCAGCTTGGCGGTGTAGAACGCCTCTTCGGTGGTACCGGCAGCCAGCTTCTCGGCAGCCAGACGCGCCATGTCGGCCCAGAAGTAAGCCAGGCAGGCATAACCGGAGTACATCAGGTAGTCCACGGACGCGGCACCGACTTCTTCACGGTCTTTCATGGCAGCCATACCGACCTTCATGGTCAGCTCGCCCCATTCCTTGTTCAGTGCAGCCAGCGGTGCGACGAACTCTTTGACCGACTCGTTGCCTTCGTTGCTCTGGCAGAACTTGTGGACGATCTTGGTGAAGCCTTTCAAAGCTTCGCCTTGGGTCATCAGCACTTTACGGCCCAGCAGGTCCAGCGCCTGGATGCCGGTGGTGCCTTCGTACAGCATGGAAATGCGGCTGTCGCGAACGTTCTGCTCCATGCCCCACTCGGCGATGAAGCCGTGGCCACCGTAGATCTGCACACCGTGGTTGGCGGCTTCGAAGCCGACTTCGGTCATGAAGGCCTTGGCGATCGGAGTCATGAAGGCCAGCAGTGCGTCGGCTTTCTTCTTCTCTTCTTCGTCCACGCCGTATTTGACGATGTCGACCTGCTTGGCGGTGAAGTAGACCATGGCACGGTTGCCTTCGGCGAAAGCCTTCATGGTCAACAGCATGCGGCGTACGTCAGGGTGCACGATGATCGGGTCAGCGGCCTTGTCCGGCGCTTTCGGGCCAGTCAGGGAACGCATTTGCAGACGATCGCGAGCGTATTTCAAGCCGCCCTGGAAACCGATCTCGGCGTGGGCCAGGCCTTGCAGCGCGGTGCCCAGGCGAGCGGTGTTCATGAAGGTGAACATGCAGTTCAGGCCTTTGTTCGCCGGGCCGATCAGGAAACCGGTGGCCGCGTCGAAGTTCATCACGCAGGTGGCGTTGCCGTGGATACCCATCTTGTGTTCCAGGGAACCACAGCTCACGGCGTTGCGCTGGCCGACAGTGCCATCGGCGTTCGGCAGGAACTTCGGCACGATGAACAGCGAGATGCCTTTGGTGCCAGCCGGCGCATCCGGCAGGCGGGCCAGAACGATATGGACGATGTTGTCGGCCATGTCGTGCTCACCGGCCGAGATGAAGATCTTGGTGCCGGTGACTTTGTAGGAACCGTCGGCCTGAGGTTCGGCCTTGGTGCGCAGCATGCCCAGGTCGGTGCCGCAGTGCGGTTCGGTCAGGCACATGGTGCCGGTCCACTCGCCGGATACCAGCTTGGTCAGGTAAGCCTCTTGCTGCTCAGGCGTGCCGTGTTCGGAGATGGTGTTCATCGCGCCATGGGACAGGCCTGGGTACATGCCCCACGACCAGTTGGCTTCGCCGACCATTTCGCTGACAGCCAGGCCCAGGGACTCCGGCAGGCCTTGACCGCCATGCTCGACATCGTGAGCCAGGCTTGGCCAGCCGCCTTCGACGAATTGCTTGTAAGCCTCTTTGAAGCCAGTCGGGGTCTTAACGCCGGACTCGCTCCAGGTGCAGCCTTCCAGGTCACCCACACGGTTCAGAGGGGCCAGTACCTGCTCACAAAACTTCGCGCCTTCCTCGAGGATGGCGTCAACCATGTCTGGAGTAGCGTCCTGGCAAGCCGGCAGGCTCTGATAGTGCGCTTCATAGCCGAGCAGCTCGTCACGAACGAAGCGAATATCACGCAAGGGGGCCTTGTAGTCAGGCATAGCGATAAACCTCTGCTGATGTAACCGGGAATGAACGACCGCGTTGATTTATTGTGGCGGTCAAACAGTTGTTTGAAACATACGTTTACGCCCAAACCTTGTCAAGCACCACGCAAACACCGTTCGTCATCGCTCCTCTGCAAGCCTTGCACGCAAAGGCCCACAGCGAATGCCGTGAAATATTTGGAAGCTAAATTGAGTGTAGGAGCTGGCAGGCCAGCAAGACGGAAGATGAGGCTGTGCAGGAGATTTTTGCGCGGGTCAGCCTGCCCACAAAAACGGGCAGGGCTACCGAAGGAGGGTCAAGCGTAGGTGTCGATCAGCGTACCGAGCACTTCATCGGCGGCCTTGGCGACTTTCACACCCAGCTCCGCCTGGAGCTTGCCCATGGACATCTCGACCATGTTGCTGGCCAGGTCCGATTGCTGGCTGCGGTCGACGGATCGCAAGCGCTCGACCTGGACTTCGGAAGACTGGCTGGTGACAGAACGTTCGATGGTCGTGCTGGCGATCTGGCTGGCAGCCTGATCGACACGGTTCTGCCCGGTCTGCACGGTACTCAGGCCGGCGTAGAAAGCGGTATTCCCGGAAATTTCCATGGGAGAACTCGACCCTGCAAAGAATGAACAGTGGCTATTGAACCAGACGCGCCAGGAAAAGACCCGTCAAAAACACTAATGGCACAGTGCCTTACCATAGGCAAAATCTAGTCAAGCAGGTCCAGTTGCAGATGCTCGGCCACCGCTTCGGCGCTGACCGTCTTCAATCTTGGGACCCGGCCCAGACAAGGTGCGGGCAAACGCTCCGCCAGCGTGGCGAGGTTCTCCTCGAGCCGCGAAGTCTTCGGCTCGATGATGTTCGCCACCCAGCCCGCCAGCTGCAAACCGTCCTGGGCAATCGCCTCGGCTGTCAGCAGGGCATGGTTGATGCAGCCCAGACGCACGCCCACCACCAGGATCACCGGCAGATCCAGGGCCATGGCCAGGTCGGACAGGTTGTCCTGGTCGGCCAGCGGTACACGCCAGCCGCCGGCCCCTTCGATCAGAGTGAAGTCCGCCCCCTTGGCCAGCACCTGGCGCATGGGCGCCAGCAAGGTTTGCACAGTCAACGCTACGCCGGCCTCGCGAGCCGCCAGATGAGGAGCGATCGCCGGTTCGAAGGCCAGTGGATTGACCTCGTCGTAGGTCAACGGCAACGAACATTCGGCCAACAGGGCCAAGGCATCGGCGTTACGCAGCCCCTTGGGGGTCAGCTCGCAGCCCGAAGCCACCGGTTTCCCCGCCGCCGTGCTCAGCCCCGAAAGGCGCGCGGCATGCAGCAAGCCAGCGGCGATGGTGGTCTTGCCAACATCGGTGTCTGTTCCGGTAACGAAATAGGCTTGGCTCATAGCGGCTTCTCCAATACGGCGTAGACCACCTGGTACGTCGCGGGCAGTCCCTGCGCTTGACGAAACTGTTCATAAGCGTCGATCAGGCCCTTGATCCGCGCCCGCCCTGTCAACCCACCGGGCCGTCCTGGGTTGAGGTTGTGTGCCCCCAGCGCTTTCAACTCATGGGTCAGGCTGCGCACATCTGGGTAGTGCAGCACATGAGGGCGGGTCTCCAGGCTGAGTACATGCAAACCGCTCGCCGCGCACAGCTGTTGATAAGTGCTGAACTCACGGAAGCGGTTGACATGCACCATGCCGTCGACCTGACGCCAACTGTCGCGCAATTCGTACAACGTACCGACGCACAGGCTGGCAAATGCCAGCACGCCACCCGGCTTCAGCACCCGATGCGCCTCGCTGAGGACCGAACGGAAATCCGCGCACCACTGCACCGCCAGGCTGGAAAAGATCAGCTCGCAGCTCTGCCCCTGCAACGGCAAACGCTCGGCATCGCCGGCAATGAAATGCTGCGCCCCGCCCAGCGGACGGGCGTGCTCAAGCATGCCTTCGGCGATGTCCAGCGCCAGCCCTTCGCTGGCCTGGAAACGCTCGCCCAGCAGACGGCTGAAATAACCGGTGCCGCAGCCCATGTCCAGCCAGCGGCCAGGCTCGCGGTCTTGCGGCAAGCGGCTCAACAACTCGTTACCGACGTCGCGCTGCAGTTGCGCCACGCTGTCGTAACTGGATGCCGCGCGGGAAAAGGAAGCCGCCACCTGGCGCTTGTCGGGCAAGCTGCCGGGCAGTTTGGGAAGGGACAGATCAGTCATCACCGGACTCATGCAAAAAAGCCTGGATCGCCCCCGCCACACCGTGGGGATCCTCCAGAAGAAACGCGTGGCTGGCCTGTTCAATCAGACCAATTTCGACATCGGGCAACAACGCCAGCAATTCCCCCGCGGCTTCGGCCGGCACCAAGCCGTCGAGCCCGGCGAACAGATGCAACTGCGGCCCACGAAACGCCTGCAGGGCATGGCGAGTGTCCAACTGCGCCAACAGCTCCAGACCGGCCATCAACACCGCGCCCGAGGTATGCGGCGCGCCGCCAGACAGCAGGCGCGACAGACCGCGTGGATCTTCGGCGCCCTGGGCGCACAACAGGCTGAAGCGCTTGAGGGTGGCACGCGGGTCGGCGTTACAGCCGGCCAGAAACCCGTCAAAGGTCTCCCCCGGCATCGCGCTCGCCCATTCGGCATGCGCCACGAAACAGGGATTGCTGGCCAACGTCAGCAGACCGCAACAGCGCTCGCCACGACGCGCCGCCAGCTCGGAAGCCAGCATGCCGCCCAGTGACCAACCACCGAGCCAGGCGTTGTCCGGCACACTGGCGTCCAGTTCGTCGAGCCACTCATTCAGGTCGCTGGACTCCAGCTCCGGCAACGGCTCGATCTCGACCCGCAGGTGTTCGTCCAGCCCCTGCAGCGCCGCTGCCAAGGGCTCCAGCGGCGATACGCCAAGACCCCAACCGGGCAGCAGAATCAGTCGATCACGCATGGCTTGGCTCCGGTCCCAGTTCGCTAAAACAATCCGCCAGTGCATTCAACAATAGCTGGACCTGAGCCTCACTGTGGGCGGCGGACAGGGTCACCCGCAGGCGGGCGCTCCCCGCAGGCACGGTAGGCGGACGAATCGCGGTGACCATCAGGCCGCGTTCGCGCAGCCTCTGCGACAGGCGAATCGCCCGCGCGCTGTCGCCGATCAGGATCGGCTGGATCGGCGTGAAGCTGTCCATCAGGGTCAGCCCGATCTGCTCGGCGCCCAGGCGGAACTGGCGGATCAGCGTGTTCAGGTGCTCACGCCGCCAGTGTTCGCTGCGCAGCAACTCCAGGCTTTTCAGGGTGGCGCAGGCCAGGGCCGGCGGCTGGCTGGTGGTGTAGATATAGGGACGGGCGAACTGGATCAGGCTTTCGATCAGTTCCTCGCTGCCGGCGACAAAGGCGCCGGCGGTGCCGAACGCCTTGCCGAGGGTGCCCACCAGGACCGGCACATCTTCCTGACTCAAGCCGAAGTGCTCGACGATACCTCCGCCGTTGGCCCCCAGCGGTCCGAACCCATGGGCGTCGTCCACCATCAGCCAGGCGCCCTTGGCCCGGGTTTCGCGGGCCAGCGCCGGCAAGTCGGCCAGGTCGCCGTCCATGCTGAACACGCCATCGGTGACCACCAGGGTATTGCCAGTGGCTTTCTCCAGGCGCTTGGCCAGGCTCTCGGCATCGTTGTGCAGGTAACGGTTGAAACGCGCGCCGGAAAGCAGGCCGGCGTCCAGCAACGAAGCGTGGTTGAGGCGGTCTTCCAGCACCGTGTCGCCCTGCCCCACCAACGCTGTGACCGCGCCGAGATTGGCCATGTAACCGGTGGTGAACAGCAATGCCCGCGGGCGACCGGTGAACTCGGCCAGGGCTTCTTCCAACTGGTGGTGGGGCGTGCTGTGGCCGATCACCAGGTGCGAAGCGCCACCGCCCACGCCCCAGCGGAACGCGCCGGCGCGCCAGGCTTCGATCACTTGCGGGTGATTGGCCAGGCCCAGGTAATCGTTGTTGCAGAACGCCAGCAACGGCTGGCCGTCGACCACCACTTGCGGCCCTTGCGGGCTTTCCAGCAGTGGGCGCTGACGGTAGAGGTTTTCGGCACGACGGGCAGCGAGACGCGCGCGGAGATCGAAAGACATGCAGGCCTCGCAGGCAAGAAAAGAAACATCATCCTTGTAGGAGCGAGGCTTGCCCGCAATCCAGACACCTCTGTGTCCCTGGCTCACGCGGTGAACCATTCGCGGGCAAGCCTCGCTCCTACAGAGGCAGCAGATCAGACGGCAGCGTTATAGAACTGCTCGCTGCTCTTCTGCTCCACCAATGCCTGCTCGATGGCGGCCTGGTGCACCTCGTCGGCGTGCTCTTCGCGGGCTTCCGGCTGGATGCCCAGGCGCGCGAACAGTTGCATGTCCTTGTCGGCCTGCGGGTTGGCGGTGGTCAGCAACTTCTCGCCGTAGAAGATCGAGTTGGCACCGGCGAAGAACGCCAGGGCCTGCATCTGCTCGTTCATCGCTTCGCGGCCGGCGGACAGGCGCACGTGGGATTTCGGCATCAGGATACGAGCCACGGCGAGCATGCGGATGAAGTCGAACGGATCGACATCCTCGGAGTTTTCCAACGGCGTGCCGGCCACTTTCACCAGCATGTTGATCGGTACCGACTCCGGATGCTCCGGCAGGTTGGCCAATTGAATCAGCAGGCCGGCGCGATCATCGAGGGACTCGCCCATGCCGAGGATGCCGCCGGAGCAGATCTTCATCCCGGCATCGCGCACGTAGGCCAGGGTCTGCAGGCGCTCGCTGTAGGTGCGGGTGGTGATGATGCTGCCGTAGAACTCCGGCGAGGTATCGAGGTTGTGGTTGTAGTAGTCCAGGCCGGCCTTGGCCAGCGCTTCGGTCTGGTCCTGGTCCAGGCGACCGAGGGTCATGCAGGTTTCCAGGCCCATGGCTTTCACGCCTTTGACCATTTCCAGCACGTACGGCATGTCTTTGGCCGACGGGTGTTTCCAGGCCGCGCCCATGCAGAAACGGGTCGAACCTATGGCCTTGGCGCGTGCGGCCTCTTCGAGGACCTTCTGCACTTCCATCAGCTTTTCTTTTTCCAGGCCGGTGTTGTAGTGACCGGACTGCGGACAATATTTGCAATCTTCCGGGCAGGCGCCGGTCTTGATCGACAACAGGGTGGAAACCTGGACGCGGTTGGCGTCGAAATGCGCGCGGTGCACCGTCTGCGCCTGGAACAGCAAGTCATTGAACGGCTGGACGAAGAGGGCTTTGACTTCAGCCAAAGTCCAGTCATGACGCAGATTGGCGGTGGTGCTGGCGCTCATGGGCGATTCCTTGATTATGCTTGGCAAGCGGCGGCGGGAAGGGAATACCCACAGCCGCGACACGGATGTTGGGCATATTTAAGGAAGCGCCATGCAGTGTCAACCATATTACCAAGGACAGGTTTACATCTGGTTAAAAAACAAACAGACCTGTTTACTCTGCGACGAGCCGACCGACACGCCCCAAGCCATTTGTACCGCCTGTGAAACCGAACTGCCGTGGCTCGGCGATCATTGCCAGGTATGCGCCCTGCCCTTGCCCGCGGCCGGCCTGACCTGCGGCCAGTGCCTCAAGCAGCCGCCCGCCTTCGCCCAGGTGGTGGCGCCCTGGCGTTATGGCTTTCCGGTCGACAGCCTGGTCAGCCGTTTCAAGCACAACGGCAAATGGCCCTTTGGCCGTCTTTTGGCCGAACTTCTCGCGCAATCGCTGCAACATCGCTTTAGCGAGGACCTGATGCGACCCGACGCCCTGCTGCCGGTGCCCCTGGCCCGCAAGCGCCTGCGTCAGCGCGGCTATAACCAGGCGGCGATGCTCGCACGTTGGCTGGGTGAGATTCTGCAGATCCCCTGCGACGAAACCTCGTTGCAACGCACCCAGGACACGCCATCGCAACAAGGCCTGGATGCCAGGGCGCGGCAACGCAACCTGCGCCACGCCTTCGCCCTGATGCCCGGGTCAGTGGTCCGTGGCCGGCACCTGGCGCTGGTGGACGACGTGCTCACCACCGGCGCGACCGCCCACGCCCTGGCGCGGCTGCTGCTCACGGCCGGGGCGCGACGGGTCGATGTCTATTGCCTGGCACGCACGCCAAAACCCGGCGAGCCCGACTGAACTTGACTCTCGGCCCTCAAGCCGCAAACTCCCTTTCCATTCCCAGCGTTCAAAGCGTTCAGCCATGTCCTTGCCCACCTTGTTGACCCAGCACATCGTCCGTCGCCCGCAGCGCATTGCCCTGCTGCAGCACATCGCCGAACAGGGCTCGATCACCCGCGCCGCGAAAAGCGCTGGCCTGAGCTACAAGGCCGCCTGGGACGCCATCGACGAGTTGAACAACCTGGCGCAGAAACCCCTGGTCGAACGCAGTGTCGGCGGCAAAGGCGGCGGTGGCGCCAGGCTCTCCGCCGAAGGCGAGCGGGTGCTGCGTCTCTACCAGCGCTTGCAGGCGTTGCAGGCCCAGGTGCTGGAAGCCGCCGAAGACGCCGCCGATCTCGATCTGCTGGGACGCCTGATGCTCCGGACCAGCGCCCGCAACCAGCTGCACGGCACGGTGCAGGCCGTCGAAGCCCAAGGGCGCAACGACCTGGTGCGCCTGGCGCTCGCGGAAGACCTGGTGATCCAGGCGCAGATCACCCATGACAGCACCCTGCATCTGGAACTGGAACCCGGCACCGGAGTGGTGGCCTTGATCAAGGCCGGTTGGCTGGAACTGCTGGCTATCGATCAGCCCGCAACACCCGGACACAATTGCCTGCAAGGCACCCTGGAAGCGATCCTCGACGCCGAAGACGGCCCCAGCGAAATCCGCATCGTCCTGCCCAGCGGCCAGACCCTCTGCGCCCTGGCCGAACCGCTGCAACTGCGAAACCTTGGCTTGAGCGCCGGCAAGCCGGTGCGGGTGCAGTTCTCGCCGTCCAATGTGCTGCTCGGCACGCCGCTGTAAACCAGTCCGAATAATCCACGGCCCCATGTAGCCGCTGCCGAGCAACGCGAGGCTGCGTTCGATCTGGGCGGCATGCCGACGCAGCGGGCGGCGCTTCTGATCTCGCAGGAGGTCCTGCGGACCTATCGCAGCCTACGGCAGCGGCTACACAAAGCGGCGAAATGCGTCCGTCGCTGCAATACGTTCGTCATCGACGCTGATTAAGGTGGCTGCAAAACCCTGCAGGAAGCCTGTGATGAGCCTACTAGAAGAAGACCAACCTACCGACCTCGAGAAGATGGTCGGCCTCAGCCGCCGTGGTTTCATCAGCGCCGGTGCCCTGTGCGGCGCGGCCATGTTCCTCGGTGGCAACCTGCTGAGCCGCAGCGTGCTGGCCGCCAGCGTCAGCGCCGGTTCCAGCAAGCTGCTGGGCTTTGAAGGCATTGCCGCCGCCACCAGCGACACCATCACCCTGCCGCCGGGCTACAAGTCCTCGGTCCTGATCAGCTGGGGCCAGCCCCTGCAGAAGAACGGCCCGGCCTTCGACCCGAGCGGCAATGGCACCGCGGCGGCCCAAGAAGTGCAGTTCGGTGACAACAACGACGGCATGAGCCTGTTCGCCTTCCCGGACGACAAGAATCGCGCGCTGATGGCGATCAACAACGAATACACCAACTACCGCTACCTCTACCCCCACGGCGGCATGCCGCAGTCGGCGGAAGACGTGCGCAAGGCCCTGGCCAGCGAAGGCGTGTCGGTGATCGAAGTGCAGCGCCGCAGCGGTCAATGGCAGTTCGTCCAGGGCTCGCGCTACAACCGGCGCATCCACGGCAACGCGCCTATTCGCCTGAGTGGCCCGGCCGCTGGCCACACGCTGATGAAAACCAGCGCCGACAAGAGCGGCAGGAAAGTCCTTGGCACCTTCCAGAACTGCGCCAACGGCAAGACGCCATGGGGCACTTACCTGACCTGTGAAGAAAACTTCACCGACTGCTTCGGCAGCAGCAACGCCCAGCAGACGTTCGATGCCGCGCAAAAGCGTTATGGCGCCTCGGCGAGCAGCCGCGACATCAACTGGCATCAGTTCGACCCACGCTTCGACCTGGCGAAAAACCCCAACGAACTCAACCGGCACGGCTGGGTCGTGGAGATCGACCCGTTCGACCCGCAATCCAAACCGATCAAGCGTACCGCCCTGGGCCGCTTCAAGCATGAGAACGCCGCCCTGGCCGAAACCCGCGACGGGCGCGCCGTGGTCTACATGGGCGACGACGAGCGTGGCGAATTCATCTACAAGTTCGTCAGCCGCGACCGCATCAACCACCGAAACCCCAAGGCCAACCGTGACCTGCTGGACCACGGCACCCTGTACGTGGCGATCTTCGACAATGGCGACGGCAACCCGGACCACCCGAAAGGCAAGGGTAAATGGGTCGAGCTGAGCCATGGCAAGAACGGCATCGACGCCAGCAGCGGTTTCGCCGATCAGGCCGAAGTGCTGATCCACGCCCGCCTGGCGGCCAGCGTGGTCAAGGCCACGCGCATGGACCGTCCGGAATGGATCGTGGTCAGCCCGAAAGACGGCCAGGTCTACTGCACCCTGACCAACAACTCCAAACGCGGCGAAGACGGCCAGCCAGCGGGCGGCCCGAACCCGCGGGAGAAAAACGTCTACGGGCAGATCCTGCGCTGGCAGACCGGCCGTGGCGACCACGGCTCGATGGACTTCACCTGGGACCTGTTCGTGGTCGCCGGCAACCCGGCCGTACACGCCGGCCAGCCGAAAGGCGGTTCGTCGAACATCACCCCGCAGAACATGTTCAACAGCCCCGACGGCCTGGGTTTCGACAAGGCTGGCCGGTTGTGGATCCTCACCGACGGTGACTCCAGCAACGCTGGCGACTTTGCCGGCATGGGCAACAACCAGATGCTCTGTGCCGACCCGGACACCGGTGAAATCCGCCGCTTCATGGTCGGGCCAGTGGGCTGCGAAGTCACCGGCATCACCTTCTCGCCGGATCAGCGCAGCCTGTTCGTGGGCATCCAGCATCCGGGCGAGAACGGCGGTTCGACCTTCCCCGAGCACCTGCCCAACGGCAAGCCGCGTTCCTCGGTGATGGTGATCACCCGGGAAGACGGCGGCATCGTCGGCGCCTGATAGACCGCTTCGCGAGCAAGCTCGCTCCTACAAGGATCTGTAGGAGCGAAGCTTGCCCACGATAGCGCCCTCACAGTCACCACCTGCCATCCTTCGTGCGCTACCATGCTTGGCCGGACGCAGCAGCCTGCTGCGCGCAGGAGTCAGCATGTCTCACCCGTTCGAAACCCTTACCCCTGATCTAGTCCTCGATGCCGTCGAAAGTATCGGTTTTCTCAGCGACGCCCGCGTTCTGGCACTCAACAGTTACGAAAACCGTGTCTATCAGGTCGGCATCGAAGACGGCGAGCCGCTGATCGCCAAGTTCTACCGCCCGCAGCGCTGGACCAACGAGGCGATCCTCGAGGAACACCGCTTCACCTTCGAACTCGCCGAATGCGAAGTGCCAGTGGTGGCGCCGCTGATTCACCAGGGCGAAAGCCTGTTCGAACATCAAGGCTTCCGCTTCACCCTGTTCCCGCGCCGTGGCGGCCGGGCGCCGGAACCTGGCAACCTCGACCAGCTGTATCGCCTGGGGCAATTGCTCGGCCGCCTGCATGCGGTCGGCGCCACCCGCCCGTTCGAGCATCGCGAAGCGCTGGGGGTGAAGAATTTCGGCCACGACTCGCTGACCACCCTGCTGGAAGGCGACTTCGTGCCCAAGAGCCTGCTGCCGGCCTACGAGTCGGTGGCCCGCGACCTGCTCAAGCGTGTGGAAGAGGTCTACCAGGCCACTCCGCACCAGAACATCCGCATGCATGGCGACTGCCATCCCGGCAACATGATGTGCCGCGACGAGGTGTTCCATATCGTCGACCTCGACGACTGCCGCATGGGCCCGGCGGTACAGGATCTGTGGATGATGCTCGCCGGCAATCGCCAGGAGTGCCTGGGGCAGCTGTCGGAGCTGATGGATGGCTACAGCGAATTCCACGACTTCGACTCGCGCGAACTGGCGCTGATCGAACCGCTGCGCGCCCTGCGCCTGATGCACTACAGCGCCTGGCTGGCCCGGCGCTGGGACGACCCGGCCTTCCCGCGCAGCTTCCCCTGGTTCGGCAGCGAGCGTTATTGGGGCGACCAGGTGCTGGCATTGCGCGAACAACTTGCGGCGCTCAACGAAGAACCCTTGAAGCTGTTCTGACACCCAGCCTTTATCTGACCTGTAGGAGCGAGGCTTGCCCGCGATAGCCTCGCCGCGATGAGTCTGATGCACCGCGGTATCTTGATCGCGGGCAAGCCTCGCTCCTACAGAACCCGGATCGATCACAACGGCGGGTCACCGGGATGACACCGACAAAGACACAGCCTGACAAACCTCCTTACAATCACCGCCTTTAGTTAGCTGCCTAAGCAAGGATTCTGCATGCAAGCCGCCAACCCCCGTCGCGGGTACATCCTGGGCCTGAGCGCCTACATCATCTGGGGCCTGTTCCCGATCTACTTCAAAGCCATCGCCAACGTGCCCGCCGTGGAAATCATCATCCACCGGGTGCTCTGGTCCGCGCTGTTCGGTGCGCTGCTGCTGATGGTCTGGAAGCATCCCGGCTGGTGGCGCGAGCTGCGGGACAACCCCAGGCGCCTGGCGATCCTGGCCCTGAGCGGCACCCTGATCGCGGCCAACTGGCTGACCTATGTCTGGTCGGTGAACAACGGACGCATGCTCGAAGCCAGCCTGGGTTACTACATCAACCCGCTGGTGAACGTGCTGCTGGGCATGCTGATCCTCGGTGAGCGGCTGCGACGCATGCAGTGGCTGGCAGTGGGCCTGGCGGCGGTCGGCGTGGCGCAGCAGGTGTGGCAGGTCGGCAGCCTGCCCTGGGTCTCGCTGGTGCTGGCGCTGACCTTCGGTTTCTACGGGCTGATCCGCAAACAGGCGCCAGTCAAGGCGCTGCCGGGGCTGGTGGTGGAAACCTGGATGCTGGTGCCGATCGCCCTCGCCTGGCTCTTGTTCAACCCCACCGCCACCAGTGCCCAGGCGGCCTTCTGGACCAGTTCCGAGGCCTGGTGGCTGGTGGCGGCCGGCCCCGTCACCCTGGTACCGCTGGTGTGCTTCAACGCCGCTGCCCGCCACCTGCCCTACACCACCCTGGGCTTCTTGCAGTACCTGGCGCCAACCCTGGTGCTGCTGCAGGCGGTACTGCTGTTCGGCGAGCACCTGTCGTCGAGCACATTGGTAGCGTTCATGTTTATCTGGGCCGGCCTGGCGGTGTACAGCGTGGATGCCTGGTTGAGCCTGCGCAAACGCAGCTGATCAATAAACGTACAAACCTCTACAGGCCACGGTTGGCGTGGCCTGCATCTATCCTTCCCAAGGTTATCCACAGCGTGATCCCCGCCGTTTGTGCACAAGCCCTTGAAACTGCTGGTTTTTTGATCAGATTCCGCAAAGCCTTAACCGGCCTGGGCTGGCGGCGGCTCTCTACAGGTTATCCACAGGCGCATGCACGCTAAAACTGGATAACCCGCCCTTTCAGGTTCACACCTCGCTGCGCAGCACCAACTCCACCATCAAATCATCCGCCAGGGTTTCCAGGCGCGACTGCAAGACATCGAGGGACAAGGTCAGCGGCACCGCCAGGATCGCTTCGGCGTGGAACAGCGGCTCGCTGCTCATGGGCGCCGGGCGCACTTCGGTTACCAGCCGCTCCAGGTTCACCCCCTGCTCGCTCAACAGGCGGGTGATGTCGCGCACGATGCCCGGCCGGTCGTTGCCCACCAGTTCCATGGCGATCGGTTTCCAGGTGCAGGATTGTTCGATACCGCTTTCGGCGATCAGCACCCGAATGCCCTGGGCCGCCAAGCCTTGCAGGGCGTCCACCAGCTCGTCGTAGGCTTCCGCCGGCACGCCGACCCGCAGGATGCCGGCGAACTGGCCCGCCATGCGCGACATGCGGCTCTCCAGCCAGTTACCGCCGTGCGCGGCGATGCATTGGGCGATGCGCTCGACCTGTCCGGGCTTGTCCGGGGCGAATACGGTGAGTACGAGGTGGTCCATGGCGCAACCCTCTGTCAGGACTTTTGTTATAGAAAATCAAGTATAGGCAAGGCTCATCCTGCCGCTTCCCTTGTGCCCACAGGCAAAGCGCAAAGCAGGAAAACGGCGCGCTCCGGCTGTCGGAATATAAATCGTGTACAACTCCTTAGATTTATATGGAACAATTCAATAGTTTTTTGAGAACATCCTGCTCCCCAGCGTGACCGTTCAGCGAACTTGAGTCGCGGAACGACGTATTTAGTCTAATTTTCACAACCGCAATTCATCATGTAGTATGCCGCAGCGCGCACTACATAACGTTGGATCGATGTCTGCCAAGGCGCAGTCGCAACCCTGAAAGCCCTGTCAGCAAGGCTTCAAGCCGTTGATTGGAACCATCCCAGCCGCCAGCGATGGCATGTACTGGTAGAGGGGTTTGTGGTTTAAATGGCCAGAGGCTTCATTGTTAATTTGAAGAGCTGAAAAGCGAAATAGCTGAGCAGAGTGAGGCAAGCAATGACTGAACACGTTCAAGTCGGTGGCCTGCAGGTCGCCAAAGTCCTGTTCGACTTCGTGAACAACGAAGCCATTCCCGGTACCGGCCTCACCGCCGACAAGTTCTGGGCCGGCGCCGACAAGGTCATCCACGACCTGGCACCGAAGAACAAAGCCCTACTCGCCAAACGCGACGATTTCCAGGCGCGTATCGATGCCTGGCACCAATCCCGCGCCGGCCAGGCCCACGACGCCGTGGCCTACAAAGCCTTCCTGCAAGACATCGGTTATCTGCTGCCAGAAGCGGCTGACTTCCAGGCCACGACGCAAAACGTCGATGACGAGATCGCCCGCACGGCCGGCCCGCAGCTGGTGGTCCCGGTGATGAATGCCCGTTTCGCCCTCAACGCCTCCAACGCCCGTTGGGGCTCGCTGTACGACGCGCTTTATGGCACCGACGCCATCAGCGAAGCCGACGGCGCAGAAAAAGGCAAAGGCTACAACAAGGTGCGCGGCGACAAGGTCATCGCCTTCGCCCGCGCCTTCCTCGACGAAGCCGCGCCATTGGCCGCCGGCTCCCATGTCGACTCCACCGGCTACAAGATCGTCGACGGCAAGCTGGTGGTCGCCCTCAAGGGTGGCAGCAACAGCGGTCTGCGCGACGACGCCCAACTGATCGGCTACCACGGCGATGCCGCGGCACCGACCGCGGTCCTGCTGAAACACAACGGCCTGCATTTCGAGATCCAGATCGACGCCAGCAGCCCGGTCGGCCAGACCGACGCCGCCGGTGTCAAAGACGTGCTGATGGAAGCGGCCCTGACCACCATCATGGACTGCGAAGACTCGGTCGCCGCCGTCGACGCCGATGACAAGGTGGTGATCTACCGCAACTGGCTCGGCCTGATGAAGGGCGACCTGGCCGAAGAAGTGGCCAAGGGCGGCCAGACCTTCACCCGCACCATGAACGCCGACCGCGAATACACCGCGCCCAACGGCGGCAGCGTGAAGCTGCACGGTCGCTCGCTGCTGTTCGTGCGCAACGTCGGCCACCTGATGACCATCGACGCAATCCTCGACAGTCAAGGCAACGAAGTGCCGGAAGGCATCCTCGACGGCCTGGTCACCAGCCTGGCGGCGATCCACAACCTCAACGGCAACACCTCGCGCACCAACAGCCGCACCGGCTCGGTGTACATCGTGAAACCGAAGATGCACGGTCCGGAAGAAGCCGCGTTCACCAACGAGCTGTTCGGGCGCATCGAAGACGTGCTGGAACTGCCGCGCAACACCCTGAAAGTCGGGATCATGGACGAGGAGCGCCGCACCACGGTCAACCTCAAGGCCTGCATCAAGGCCGCCAGCGAGCGCGTGGTGTTCATCAACACCGGCTTCCTCGACCGTACCGGCGACGAGATCCACACCTCCATGGAAGCCGGCGCCGTGGTGCGCAAGGCCGAGATGAAGGCCGCCAAGTGGATCGGCGCCTACGAGAACTGGAACGTCGATATCGGCCTGAGCACCGGCCTGCAAGGTCGCGCGCAGATCGGTAAAGGCATGTGGGCCATGCCGGACCTGATGGCCGCCATGCTCGAACAGAAAATCGCCCACCCGCTGGCCGGCGCCAACACCGCCTGGGTACCCTCGCCTACCGCCGCGGCCCTGCACGCCCTGCACTACCACAAGGTCGATGTGTTCGCCCGCCAGGCCGAGTTGGCCAAGCGCGCCCGCGCCTCGGTGGACGACATCCTGACCATCCCATTGGCCAGCAACACCAACTGGTCGGCCGAAGAGATCAAGAACGAACTGGACAACAACGCCCAGGGCATTCTCGGTTACGTGGTGCGCTGGATCGACCAGGGCGTCGGCTGTTCCAAGGTGCCGGACATCAACGATGTCGGCCTGATGGAAGACCGCGCCACCCTGCGTATTTCCAGCCAGCACATCGCCAACTGGCTGCGCCATGGCGTCGTTACCGAAGCCCAGGTCATGGAAAGCCTCAAGCGCATGGCGCCCGTGGTGGACCGGCAGAACGCCGGCGACACCCTGTACCGTCCGCTGGCACCGAACTTCGACAGCAACATCGCCTTCCAGGCGGCGGTCGAACTGGTGATCGAAGGCACCAAGCAGCCAAATGGCTACACCGAGCCAGTGCTGCACCGTCGTCGTCGCGAGTTCAAGGCCCGCAACGGCCTGTGATCTGGCGTTAACGCGGTAAAAGAAAAAGCCCTGGTCGCAAGATCAGGGCTTTTTTGTTTGGGGCCGAGGCAGCTATCGCGAGCAAGCTCGCTCCTACAGGGGGGACGTGGGGCACATACTTAGCGCACCACGCCCAGCTCATGCTTGACCAGCGCCAGCAGCTTGCTGGTATCGATCGGCTTGAGCAGGAAGTCCACCACGCTCAGGTGCATGGCCGCGATGGCGTCACGCACATCGGCATCCCCGGAAATGATAATGATCGGCAGCGCCGCCCGCTCCGATTCGCGCACCTGGCGTATCAGGTCCAGGCCGTTGCAGGGAGCCATGCGCAGATCGGTGATCAGCAGTCCGATCGATTTGTTCGAGTTCAACAGTTCAAGCGCTGCCTTGCCACTGGCTGCGGTCATGCAGCGAATACCATCGAGTCCGAGAATCTCCGACAGCAACTCACGGGCATCCTTGTCATCATCGGCGATCAACACGCGCTGCGGCGGCAGATCGGGCTCGAGCATCACGGCGTTCAGCGCCTCGCGCTCGGCATCACTCAAAATATCGTGGTCGGACATGGCTTTCTCTACATATTCAAATCGATCCCCTAGCACAGTGGTCAGACATCGCTAAGCAGGCCTCCAATGTGCACTTCGTCGGATTTTTTTCCAAGAGGTCGGATAAGTACTTTTTTCACGGTTTTGACACCTGCTTGAAGCGAATTAACAGGTGCAAACCCGCTACCTAGACTTACGTCCAATGGGCACCTGGCAGCGTGAGACCGACCATGACCCAAGACCCGACCACAACAAATCCAAAAAGACTGCGGTAATGGTTATGAGTAAAGCGGATGCCTTCACCCAGGCAGGGAAAACCGCGGTGTTGCAGAACATCCACGGCACGATGCAGTTTCTCCAGCGGTTCCCCCCTTTCAATCAGATGGAAAACGCTCACCTGGCGTACCTGGTCGAGCAATGCCAACTGCGTTTCTACGGCCCCGGCGAGAGCATCATCAAACCCGCCGACGGACCGGTCGAACACTTCTATATCGTCAAGCAGGGCCGGGTGGTCGGCGAGCGCCAGCACGCGCTCAAGGGCGGTACCGAAACCACCTTCGAGATCACCGCCGGCGAGTGTTTCCCCCTCGCCGCGCTGCTGGGCGAGCGCGCCACCCGCACCGAACACCTGGCGGCCGAGGACACCTTCTGCCTGCAACTGAACAAGCCGGCCTTCATCAAGCTGTTCGCCCTCTGCGCGGTGTTTCGCGATTTCGCCCTGCGCGGCGTCAGCAGCCTGCTGGACCAGGTCAACCAGCAAGTCCAGCAAAAGGCCGTGGAAACCCTCGGCACCCAGTACTCCCTCAACACCCGGCTGGGCGAACTGGCGATGCGCCACCCGGTGACCTGCAACCCGTCCACCCCGCTGCGCGAAGCCGTGAGCCTGATGCACGAGCAGCAGGTCGGCAGCATTGTGGTGGTGGATGAACAAAAAGCACCGCTCGGCATCTTCACCCTGCGTGACCTGCGCCAGGTGGTGGCCGACGGCACCAGCGACTTCAACCAGGGCATCGAACGGCACATGACCCAGGCGCCGTTCGCCCTGTCGCCGGACCACAGCGCATTCGACGCCGCCATCGCCATGACCGAGCGGCACATCGCCCACGTCTGCCTGGTAAAAGAGCAGCGCCTGTGTGGCGTGGTTTCCGAGCGCGACCTGTTTTCCCTGCAGCGGGTCGACCTGGTGCACCTGGCGCGGACCATCCGCAACGCGCCACGCATCGACAACCTGGTGGCGATTCGCGGCGAGATCGGCCAGTTGGTGGAGCGCATGCTGGCCCACGGCGCGTCCTCGACCCAGATCACCCACATCATCACCCTGCTCAACGACCACACCGTGTGCCGGGTCATCGAACTGACCCTGGCCGACAAGGGCGACCCGGGCGTGCCGTTCAGCTGGCTGTGTTTCGGCAGCGAAGGCCGGCGCGAGCAGACCCTGCACACCGACCAGGACAACGGCATCCTGTTCGAAGCGCGCGACGCGGCCCATGCGGCACAGATCCGCGGCAAGCTGCTGCCCCTGGCGCAGCAGATCAACCAGAGCCTGGCGCTGTGCGGCTTCACCCTGTGCAAGGGCAACATCATGGCCGGCAACCCCGAGCTGTGCCTGTCCCGCGCCGAATGGGCACGGCGCTTCGCCGCCTTCATCCGGGAGGCCACGCCGGAGAACCTGCTGGGTTCGAGCATCTATTTCGACCTGCGGGTGGTCTGGGGCGACGAGCAAGGCTGTGCCCAACTGCGCCGTGGCATCCTCGACCAGGTCGGCGACAACCGCCTGTTCCAGCGCATGATGGCCGAGAACGCGCTGCGTCAGCGCCCGCCGGTAGGGCGTTTCCGCGAATTCGTCCTGGCCAGGAAGAACGGCGAAAAAGCCACCCTCGACCTCAAGGTCCAGGGCCTCACCCCCTTCGTCGACGGTGCCCGACTGCTGGCCCTGGCCAATGGTATCGACGCCAACAACACCCTGGAGCGCCTGCGCCAGCTGGTGGCCAAGGAAGTCATCGAAACCCTCGACGGCGCCGCGTATGAAGAGGCCTATCACTTCATCCAGCAGACCCGCATGCAACAGCACCAATTGCAGACCCGGCAGAACCTGCCTTACTCCAACCGCGTCGACCCGGACAGCCTCAACCACCTGGACCGGCGGATCCTGCGCGAGTCGCTGCGCCAGGCCCAGCGCCTGCAGAGCAGCCTGGCGCTGAGGTATCAGTTATGAGCCTGTTCGCCTGGTTGCGCCCGGCCAACGCGGCGCTCAACGCCGAACAGCAACAACGCCGCGAACGCCTGCGCGTCGCCCCGCCGCTGGGCGAATGCAGCCTGCGCGAACAGCGCTGGGTGGTGCTGGACCTGGAAACCACCGGGCTCAACCTCAACCGCGACCAGGTGCTGTCCATTGGCGCGGTGGTGATCGAAGACGGCGCCATCGACTTCGGCCAGCAGTTCGAACGCACCTTGCAGCGTACCGATCACAAGCTCAGTCCCAGCGTGCTGATTCACGGCCTCGGCCCGAGTGCGATCGCCGCGGGCAGCGATCCGGTGGAGGCCTTGCTGGATTTCATGGAGTTCGTCGGCGACAGCCCGCTGCTGGCCTTCCATGCGCCGTTCGACCAGCACATGCTCGGCCGGGCCCTGAAGGACAGCCTGGGTTATCGCCTGCAGCATCCGTTCCTCGACGTCGCCGAGATGGCCCCGCTGCTCTGCCCGCATACGCATATCCGCGAAGCCGGGCTGGATGACTGGATGGGCTACTTCAAGCTGCAGGCCGGCGAACGCCACCATGCCGCCGCCGACGCCCAGGCCACCGCCGAACTGGCGCTGATCCTGTTCAGCCGCGCCCGCCAGCAGCAGATCCACAGCCCGCTGAACCTGCAACAGCGGCTCAGCCAATGGAAGCGCCGGCAACAGACGCACTCCTTCTGACCCCAAAAACCAACCCCTTGTAGCCGCTGGCGCAGCCTGCGATCGACTGCGCAGCAGTCGTAATCCGCATAACGCGGCGTGCCTGACCGACCGCGTTGCCGGATCTGCGACAGCGGCTACAGTCCGGGTTTCCCGCATTCCCCCGCAAACATTGGCTACACCCGGCCGACCAGCGCCCATTGCGCGGCTCTTTGCGCCCTGCCACAATCGCGAATAATTCTCGTTAGTTTCAACTTCTCGATTGGAATCCCCAGGTGTCGTCAGCCCAAAGCCCCCACAGTGACCTCGTTGGCGCGTTGTATCGCGACCATCGCGGCTGGCTGCTGGCCTGGCTGCGACGCAACGTGGCCTGCCCGCAACGGGCCGAGGACCTGAGCCAGGACACCTTCGTCCGCCTGCTGGGCCGCGACGAACTGAAAGCCCCGCGCGAGCCGCGGGCGTTCCTGGTGGCCATCGCCAAGGGCCTGCTGTTCGACTACTTCCGCCGCGCCGCGCTGGAACAGGCCTACCTCACCGAGCTGATGCTGGTTCCGGAGGAGGAACAACCCTCCCCGGAAGAACAGCAGTTGATCCTCGAAGACCTCAAGGCCATCGACCGCCTGCTGGGCAAGCTGTCGAGCAAGGCCCGCGCCGCCTTCCTCTATAACCGCCTCGACGGCCTCGGCCACGCGGAAATCGCCGAACGCCTCGGCGTGTCCGTGCCGCGGGTCAGGCAGTACCTGGCCCAGGGTATTCGCCAGTGCTACATCGCCCTGTACGGTGAGCCGGTATGAGCCCGCTCAACGCCAAACCGGTGTCCGCCCGGGTACTGGACGCGGCAATTGCCTGGCAGCTGTCGCTGGACTCCGGCGAGGGCAACCCGATGGCGCGCGAAGAATTCGCCAAATGGCACGCCGCCGATGAAGAACACGCCCGCGCCTGGCGCCAGCTGGGCATGCTCGACCAGCGTTTCAGCGTCGCCAGCGGCCCGGCCCGCAGCGCCCTGCTGCAATCGCGGGACAGCCTCCGCCGCCGCGTGCGCAAGCTCGGCAGCGGGCTGGCCAGCGTCGCCCTGCTGCTGGGCCTGGCCCTGTTCGCCGGCGAACGTTACGGCCAGTTGGATTACTGGCTCGCCGACCAGCGCACCGCCACCGGCGAACAGCGCACACTGCGCCTGGCCGACGGCACGCTGATCAACCTCAATACCCACAGCGCCGTGGATGTGCGTTTCGACGAAAAACAGCGGCGCATCGTGTTGCAGGAAGGCGAAATCCTGATCGAGACCGGCCACAACGACGCCCGGCCCTTTATCGTCGAGACCCGCGAAGGCTATATGCGTGCGCTGGGCACGCGGTTCCTGGTCAAGCGCGAGGAACAGGGCACGCGCTTGAGCGTGTTGCAATCGGCCGTGGCCGCACGGCCGGAGTCCGGCCAGGACGAACAGATCCTCAAGGAAGGCCAGCAGGTGCTGATACGCCGCGACGGCCTCGGCCCGCTGCTGGCCCTGAACCCCGGCGCCGATGCCTGGACCCGCGGCATGCTGGTGGTGGACAACGCGCGCCTGGCGGACCTGGTCAGCGAGCTGGGGCGCTACCGCCGCGGCCATCTGGGGGTGTCCGACGACGTAGCCGACCTGCGCATCACCGGCAGCTTCCCGCTGCACGACACCGACCTGGCCCTGAGCGCGCTGCTGCCCACCCTGCCCGTGGCCATCGAGCGGCACACACCCTGGTGGGTCACCCTGGTGGCGCGGGCCGAGAGCAAGGCCAAGCCTTAGAACGCTGCGTCGGGACGATCTTTCTCACGGCAATCGCCCCTCGATTGCTCGTAAAAACGCTCTCCGACACAGCCTGTCCCGACCCGAAACACCGCCCTCCTTTTCGTGAATCGAAATTATTTTCAATCCGCCCTATCACTTTTTGAATCTCGTCCGGCACATAGGCAATTGAGAAATGTTTCCATCCAGGAGCCGCCGTATGTCCCGCTCGCTAGACACCCTGTTGCGCCCCAGCCTGTTGGCCGTGGCCATTGCCCTCTGCGCCCCGCTGGCCAGCACCCCGCTGATCGCCGCCGAACAGGCGTCCAGCGTGCGCGCCTATAACCTGCCGGCCGCGCCCCTGGCCAGCACCCTGAACCAGATCGCCAGCCAGGCCGGCCTGGCCCTGAGCCTCAACCCGAGCCTGGCCGCCGGCAAGACCTCGGCACCGGTCAAGGGCCAGTTCGATGCCACCGACGCCCTGCGCGAAGCCCTGCGCGGCACCGGCCTGCAACTGGAACAAAGCAGCGCCGGCACCTACAGCCTGGTGGCGATTCCCGAGGGTGTAGTGGCCCTGCCGGAAACCAGCATTACCGGCCAGCAGGCTTATGAGAGTGCCTGGGGGCCGGTGGACGGTTACCTCGCCACGCGCACCGCCGCCGGCACCAAGACCGACACCTCGCTGGTTGAAGCGCCGCGGTCGATTTCCGTCGCGACCCGCCAGCAGATGGAAGACCGCAACGTGCAGAATCTCGATGATGCCGTGCGTTACATGCCCGGCATTGTGTCCGCCAGCTACGGCAGCGACACCCGCTATGACTGGATGCGCGTGCGCGGCTTCGAGCCCACCCAGTTCCTCGACGGCCTGCCTCTGCCCCGCGGCGTGTATGCCAACCCGAAAGCGGAAACCTGGAACCTCGACCGCCTTGCCCTGCTGCGCGGCCCGGCCTCGTCGGTCTACGGCCAGACCCCGCCGGGCGGCCTGCTGGACATGGTCAGCCGGCGCCCCAGCGCTGAATCGAGCCATGCCATTCAGTTGCAGTACGGCAGTGACAACTACCGCCAGATCAACTTCGCCAGCACCGGCAAGATCGACGATGAAGGCCAGTTCCTCTACGGCCTCAGCGGCGTCGTGCGGGATGCCGGTACGCAGGTCGACCACATCGACAACAAGCGCTACAACATCGCCCCCAGCCTGACCTGGAACATCGATACCGATACCAAGCTGACCCTGCTCTCGCAGTTCACCCGCGACGATACCGGCGCGACCAGCCAGTTCATGCCGATCCAGGGCACCAAGATCAAATCGCCACTGGGCGACGTCTCCCATCACAAGAACCTGGGCGACCCGGACTACGAGTTCTACGACCGTACCTACTACGCGCTGGGCTACGCCTTCGAGCACCGCTTCAACGATGTCTGGCAGTTCCGCCAGAACCTGCGCTACACCAAATCGGAGCTGTCCTTCCAGCAACTGACCGTGGGCTCCTACGCCTACTCCCCGGCCGATGCGGCAGGCAATATCAGCCGCACCTCGACCAATGTGGACGAGGACATCAGCCAGTTCGCGGTCGACAACAACTTCCAGGCCGACTTCGCCACCGGCGACATCACCCACACCCTGCTGATCGGCCTGGATCACCAGCGCACCGACACTTCCTATCTGTCGATCTACGGCGACGGCGGGACCACCAACATCTTCAACCCGGTCTATGGCAAGCCGATCGTGCGCCCGGCGCGCTCCAGCGCTTACTACGACTACAACCAGAAAACCGTGCAGACC
This sequence comes from Pseudomonas sp. GW460-12-10-14-TSB1, assembly GCF_017349775.1. Lineage (NCBI taxonomy): Bacteria > Pseudomonadati > Pseudomonadota > Gammaproteobacteria > Pseudomonadales > Pseudomonadaceae > Pseudomonas > Pseudomonas sp. GW460-12-10-14-TSB1. The sequence continues at coordinate 56,145 of NZ_JACNAC010000008.1, read as the reverse complement.
GGTCTCTATGTGCAAGACCAGATGGCCCTGGACAAATGGCGCCTGACCCTGGGCGGTCGTGAAGACTGGGTGCACCAGGGCACCACTTACTTCAACAAGAACGACGTGACCAACACCGACCGCAGCAAGAACTTCAGTGGCAACGCGGCGCTGAGCTATGTGCTCGACTCGGGCCTGGTGCCGTACCTCTCCTACGCCGAATCCTTCCAGCCAGCCAGCAACGCCAGCGTCTCCCCCACCGAGTCGTATAAGCCCACCGAGGGCAAGCAATGGGAGCTGGGCATCAAGTACCAGCCACCTGGTTCGAACACCCTGCTGAGCGCGGCGGTCTACGACTTGACCCAGAAAAACGTGCTGGTAACCAGCATCGGTGCCGGTGGCGAATCGGTGACCAACCAGACCGGCGAAGTGAAGGTCAAAGGCCTGGAACTGGAAGCGGTGTCCGACGTGACCGACAACCTCAAGGTCATCGCCGCCTACACCCTGGCCAAGTCCGAGGTGCAAAAAGGCATCTATAAAGGCAACCGCCTGCAACTGATGCCAAACCAGCAAGCCTCGCTGTGGACCGATTACACCTGGCACAGCGGCGTGCTCGACGGTTTCGGCATTGGCGCCGGCGCCCGCTACACCGGCAATACCTATGGCGACCAAGCCAATACCTGGCTGGGCAAGGCCAATGCCTACACAGTGTTCGATGCTGCCGTGCATTACGACCTCGGCCGCCTGGACAGCAGCCTCAAAGGCGCGTCGCTGAAACTCAACGCCACCAACCTGTTCGACAAGGACTACCTGTCCACCTGCGATGGTTCCTACTGCTATTTCGGCGATCAGCGTAGCGTGGTCGCCAGTGCCACCTACCAGTGGTAATCGGCTGAGTTAACCACCGGGCCGTCCTGCATGGACGGCTTTGCTGTGTCTGAAGGCTAAGAAATGAAAAGCAAAACCATCCGCCGCTGGTCCTTTATCCACTCCTGGACCAGCCTGATCTGCACGGTGTTCCTGCTGATGCTGGCCCTGACCGGCCTGCCGCTGATCTTTCACCACGAGATCGATCACCTGCTGGGTGACGCGCCGCAGCTGCGGGAAATGCCCGCCGACACCCCGCAGCTGGACCTGCAGCAGCTGGTGCGAGCCGCCGAGGCCCATCGCCCGGGCGAGGTCATGCAGTATTTCGGCTGGGACGAGGAAGACCCCAACGGCGTGCTCACCATCATGGCCAGGACCGCCGGCACCGAGCCCAATTCGTCCCACACCTTCATGCTTGACGCCCGCACCGGTGAAGCCGTGGAAACGCCCTCGGCCAACGGCGGGCTGATGATGTTCATCCTGCGCCTGCACGTGGACCTGTTCGCCGGCCTGCCGGGCAAGTTGCTGCTCGCGTTCATGGGGCTGCTGTTCGTGCTGGCGATCGTCTCCGGCGTGGTGCTGTACCTGCCGTTCATGCGCCGGCTGACATTCGCCACGGTGCGCCAGGACAAATCCACCCGTCTGCGCTGGCTGGACCTGCATAACCTGATCGGCGTGGTGACCCTGACCTGGGCCCTGGTGGTCGGTGTCACCGGGGTGATCAGCGCCTGCGCCGACCTGCTGATCGCCGCCTGGCGCAACGACAGCCTCAGCGCCATGATCGAGCCTTACCGCGATGCGCCGCCGCTGACCCAACTGGCCCCGGCCAGCCGCCTGCTGGAGATCGCCAAGGAGGTGGCGCCGGGCATGCAGCCGGACTTCATCGCCTTCCCCGGCACACGCTTTTCCAGCGAGCATCACTACGCGGTGTTCATGAAAGGCAGCACCCACCTGACCTCGCACCTGCTGACCCCGGTGCTGATCGACGCCAGCACCCTGGAGGTCACGGCGGTGGCCGAACGTCCCTGGTACATGGACGCCATGGGCATGTCGCAACCGCTGCACTTCGGTGACTACGGCGGCATGCCGATGAAGATCCTCTGGGCGACCCTGGATGTGCTGACCATCATCGTCCTGGGCAGCGGCCTGTACCTGTGGATAGTCCGGCGCCGCGCGGCCAGGCCGGCCTTGGGCGAGCCCGCCGCGGTGGCGCCATGAGGCCGCGGCAATCGAACTTCTGGAAGGTCTTCGGCGCGCCACTGTTCATCGCCGTGCTCTGTGCCGCGGGGCTGTTCTCCGCGCTGCTCGGCGATGGCATCTGGGACGCCCTGAGCTGGCTCGGCCTGGGCGCTCCGGCCCTGATCGCCCTGCGGGGTTTGTTCAACCGCCCGCCTCCGGCCTGACCCCGGCGGCGGGGAAGCCGCGCCACAGGTACAGCGCCAGCCCCAGGCCGATCGGCAATACCGGGATGAATAGGCAGTTTTCCTGCTGCGCCTCGGCGGCGACCAGCACGCAGAACAGCGCCAGCCCCAGCAGCGGTACATAGCTCGCCGCCAGGCTCCAGCGCCAGGGCCGGGTCACCGGTTCGGGGCCCCGCAGGCTCAGCAGGACGCAGCCCAGGGCCGGCAGGGCCAGCGCCGGTAGCGCCCAATACCAGGCCATGTAGGCGAACGCCATGATCAGCTCCGGCTCACCCTCGCCGTGGCGACGAAACTCGTACTGCAAGGCCAGGTACACCGCCAGCGCGCCCAACAGGGTCAGGGCCAGGCTGTACAAGCCGTGTCGAAGATAGGACCTGCGCATTCATCACTCCTTGTCTGTCCTGCATGCCGCCCCTGTGGCCGGGGCCAGAGGCTGCGCTAAGATCCCCCGGGTTACGAGACTGCGCTCCACTTCCACCCGCGAGGAATATTCATGTCCACCCCCAGCATGACGCTGTTCCACAACCCGGCATCACCTTACGTGCGCAAAGTCATGGTGCTGCTGCACGAGACCGGCCAACTGGACCGCGTGGCCCTGCAAGCCAGCCAGTTGACTCCGGTGAATCCGGACGCCGCCCTCAACCAGGACAACCCGCTGGGCAAGATTCCCGCCCTGCGCCTGGCCGACGGCAACGTGCTGTACGACAGCCGGGTGATCCTCGATTACCTCGACCAGCAACACGTCGGTAACCCGCTGATCCCCCGCGAAGGTTCGGCCCGCTGGCGGCGCCTGACCCTGGCGGCCCTGGCCGACGGGATCATGGACGCCTCGGTGCTGATCCGTTACGAACTGGCCCTGCGCGCCCCCGAGAAACACTGGGAGCAGTGGCTCGATGGCCAGCGCGACAAGATCCGCCGCGCCCTGGCCGTGCTCGAGGCCGATGCGATCGCCGAACTGGCCAGCCACTTCGACGTCGCCTCCATCAGCGTCGCCTGCGCCCTGGGTTACCTCGACTTCCGCCACCCCGACCTGCAGTGGCGCGATGCCCAGCCCCGGCTGGCAGCCTGGTACGCCGAGGTCATTCAACGCCCTTCGATGCTGACGACCCAGCCGCCGGCTTGAAGCCTCCGGGCGCGACCATCACCTGAAGCACGGAGCCGCTCGCGCCGTGCTTATCGCGAGCCGGCTGGCGATGGACACCCCTTGGTGCTTCAGGCAACAACCCGACTATCCACGCCAGCAAGGCTTCCGCCGCCTGCTGGTCCTCACGCAAACCCAACGACCTACTCATGGACCACCTGCGCCTCGAACGTCAGCGGCTGGGCCGGTTTGGCCTGGCCTACGCCGTACCAGTCGAGCTTGCGGGTCAGCACCATGAACACCCCCAGCAGGCCGAACAGCAGCAGCGAGCCCATCAGCAGCGCGTAATCCTCGGCGCTGAGCAAGCTGTACAACAAGCCATACAGGGCGGCCAGGCTGGCGGCGAAACTCAGGCCGTGACCCAGGCTGCGCAACACATGGCAGACGTAGAAACCGATCAGCGTCACACAGGCACCGGCCGACAGCAGGTAGGCCAGGGCGAAGCCGATATGCTCCGAGAGCGACAGCAGCAACAGATAGAAGAACGCCAGGGCCACACCCACCAGGGCGTACTGCACCGGGTGCACCGCCAGGCTCTTGAGCACCTCGAAGAGGAAGAAGCCGGCAAAGGTCAGGGCGATGAACAGCAGCGCGTATTTGATCGCTCGATCGCTCTTGAGGTACTGGTCCACCGGGTCGATGAAACTCACGCCGAAGGAGCGGTTCTTGAACTCGTCGCACTGCCCGCTGGCCAGGCAATTGATCAAGGCGCTTTCCAGGTTGGTGGAGAAGAACGAGGTCTGCCAGTTGGCGGCGAAACCCAGGTCGGAAATCTCACGCTGGGCCGGCAGGTAGTTGCCGATAAAGCTCGGATGGGGCCAGTCGGCGCGCAGGCGCACCTTGCTGGTCTTGCCCACCGGCAGCACCTGCAACTGGCCGGTGCCTTGCAATTGCAGGTCGAAGGCGAAGTCCAGGTCGGTGCTGCGCTTGCCGTCCAGCAGCGGCAGGTTGACGTGTACCCCCTCCCCCAGCCAGTCAATCCGGGTGCCGGGCGCGAAAGGCAGGTTCTGCCCGTTCAGATCGAGGGCCAGCGCCTGTTCGATGCCGCGAATGTCGCTGATGCCCACGGCGAGAAACGGTTGCTCGAACTTGTAGTCGACGAAGTCTTCCTTGATCCCCAATTGCTCGGGCAGCACAAACTGCCCACTGATGCGGTTGTTGGCATGGAACAGCCGGGCCTGGTAGATCCCCCGGGCGCGCAACTCGGTCCGTACCTGACCATCGAGCTCGAAGTGCTCCGGCAGGAAATACAGCTGCCCGCGCTCCTCACCCTGTTCCTGGTAACGCCTGTTGGTCTTCTCGTTGGTTTTCCAGGTGCGCACCACCTTGCGATAGGGCACCACCAGCAGCGGGCCGCTCAGTTGCTGGCTGTAGCTGGAGCTGCGGGCGATATCGGTCAGCACACCGTCGCGCAGTTCCTGGCGCTCCTGGATCAGCCCGTCGATCATCAACAGCGGCACCAGCAGCCCCAGGATCAAAAGGGCGATCGCCCCCAGCTTTATGGTCAGATTGCGGTTCATGGAGTCTCTCCCTGTTCGAATGAGGGAGAGTCTGGGCAGCCCATGTGGGGGTTTTATGGGGACTGTGTGGAGACTGTGTGGAGATTGCCTGTGCTGTTGTAGAGGCGCTGTGAATCAGGCCGGAAACTGCAACGTCACTTCAACGCCGCCTTCCACGTTGCCGATCTGCATCTGGCCGCCATGCAGCTGTACCACTTCTTCGACGAAGTTCAGCCCCAGGCCGGTGCTTTTGCGTCCGCTGTCGGGCCGTGGCAGGGAGTAGAAACGTTCGGTCAGGCGCGCCAGGGCGTAGTCCGGGATGGGCTCGGCCTGGTTGAACAGGCTGAACCGCAGCTGGTCGCCCGTTCTGCTGGCGCTCAAGCGCAACACACCACCGGCAGGGGTGAAATCCAGGGCGTTTTCCAACAGGTTGCCCAGGGCCTGACGCAGCAGGAATGCCTCGCCCGACAGCTTCAGCCCCGGGTCGATACGCTGTTCGACCTGCAGGCCCTTGCCCTCGATCCGCGCCTTCTGGCTGTCCAGCACCTGGTTCGCCAGCTCCGCCAGCGGCACCGCTACCCGCTCTTCCAGGCCATGGCGCTGCTCGACTTGCGCCAGGTTCAGCAAGCGCTCGATCAAGTGCTGCATGCGCGCGCTTTCGCTGTCGATGTTGCTGACGAAACGTGCGCGCTGCTCGCCGGGCATATCGCTCTGCAACAGCTCCGCCGCCCCGCGAATCGCCGCCAGCGGGCTTTTCAGCTCGTGGGTCAGGGTGTGCACGTAACGCTCGACATAGGCCTTGCCCTCCAGCTGGGTGCGCATGTGCTCCACCGCCGTGGCCAACTGCTCCAGCTCGCCGCCACGATAGTGCGGCAGCTCGGCGCGGCGCCCTTCGCTGACCGCCTGGGCATAGCCGGTCAGGCGGCGCAGGGCGGCGCTCAGCCACCAGGACAGCAAGGCGCCGAACAACAGACCGAGGCCGATCAGGCCGGCGCCGTACCACAGCAGGCGGCGCTCGGTGCGATCGACGTAGGGCTGCAGGGAACTGTTGGGCTTGGCCACGGTGACCACGCCGATGATCCGGCCGTTGTCGCGAATCGGCGCGCCGACATGCATCACCGAGGAGTTCGGGTCATCGGCCACGCTGCGCGAGGAGCGCGCGCCGTATTGGCCGCGCAGGGTCAGGTACACGTCGTTCCAGCGCGAATAATCCTGGCCGACCGCCAGGCCGCTGGAGTCCAGCACCACCTTGCCCTGGGCGTCGGTGACGTAGATCCGGTGGTTGACCTGGTTCTTCGGCAGGCCCCAGATGGTCGCCGCCGGCTGCCGCTCGCCATAGGCCTTGAGCAGTTCCGGCCAGCGGTTCTCGCTGAGGGTGCCGGCCTTGAAATCGTCACGGAGGATTTCCGCCAGCAGGTTGGCGGTGTCCACCAGGGTCTCTTCGGTGGACTGGCGCACGCCCGGGCGAATTTCCTCCATCACCGTGCTGAGCACGAAATAGCCGGTCAGGCCGACGAACAGGACGTAGACCAGGAAAATCCGGATTCCCAACGGCATCAGCAGTGCCCCGGGCTGTAGCTGTAACCCAGGCCGCGATGGGTCTGGATCGGCTCGGCATCGGCCGCCACCAGGCGCAGCTTGGCCCGCAGGCTCTTGATATGGCTGTCGATGCTGCGCTCGTAGCCGGCATCCGCCGCCACCCCCAGGGCATCGAGCAACTGCTCGCGGCTGAACACCCGCTCGGGTTGCTCCAGCAGGCAATGCAACAGGCGGAATTCATGGCGGGTCAGGCTCAGGGGCTGGCCGCGGTAGCTGATCTGGAACTTGTCGGTATCGACCTGGAACGGCGAAGCCGGCGCCTCGACCGCCACCCGCGGCGCCATGCGCTTGAGGATGGCCTTGACCCTTGCGGCGACCTCGCGCGGGCTGAAGGGCTTGACCACATAATCGTCGGCGCCGATTTCCAGGCCCACCACCCGGTCGATTTCACCGTCCCGGGCACTGAGGAACATCACCGGCACCTCGCTGAAGCGCCGCAACTGCTTGCAGGTTTCGAAGCCGCTGATGTCCGGCAGGCCGATGTCGAGAATCAGCAGGTCCGCCGGCGTGCTGCGCTGATAGTCCAGCGCCGCCTGCCCGAGATTCAGCCAGGTGGTGCTGAAACCTTCACCCTGCAGGGCAAAAATCAGCGTATCGGCAATCGCCGCTTCGTCTTCGACAATCAGGATATGAGGCATGGCATCCAAGCACGGGAAGTAGGTGCCAGAACGGTGCCGGATGCCTCATGCACAGTCAATCAGACCTTGTGAAAGCGTAGCGAGCGAAAGCAAGACAAGGCGAAAACAGGCGAGGAAGCGGAGTGTAGGAGCCTACATGAGCATTCCGAGCCTGTTTTCAACGCAGTCTTGCTGAGCGCAGTAGCTTTCACAGGGTCTGATCAGCAGTCAGGCTTGTCGGCGGTATAACGCCGGGCCGGGTTCACCGCCGCGCCGAACTCACGCAGGGCCTTGGCGCCGATCAGCAGCGGGTAGTTGAAACTGCTGCGGTCGGTCAGGTTGACCTCGACGGTGCGCTTGACGTTGCCCAGGCACATTTCCAGGTCGACCACCGGACGCTTGGCCACCTGGGCCTCTTCCTTGTCTTCGTCTTCATCGGCGCGGTTCTTGATCTTGCTGATCCGCGCCACCTTGTGTTCGTAGACCTTGCCGTCGGCATCCTTGGTCGCCAGGCGGAAGCGCACCCACTCCTCGCCATCGCGGGTGAAGGTCTCGATGTCCTTGGCCGACAGCGAGGCGGTCAGGGCGCCGGTGTCCATCTTGGCCTTGAGGGTTTCGCCGATTTCCGGCAGTTGAATGTATTCGTAGCGCCCGTAGAGGGTCGGCTCGGCGGCCATGACCGGCAGCGCCAGCAGGGACAGGAGTGCAAGGACGGATTTCACGTGAGCAGGTTCCTTGGAAAGTGGGCAGCAGGATTTTAGACCCTGGCCGGGCAATTGGTTCGCTATCGTTTGTTGGTCATGCATCTGTAGGAGCGAGCGGGCGGGCGGCGATCCGACTTGCCCGCGATGGCGTCCGCTCAGACAGCACGCGGCGTCTGCATCGCGGGCAAGCCTCGCTCCTACCGTACGGGGCTATGCGCAGCTGCGGTCTGTTCGGTTGAGTGCACCATACCTCCATAGAAGTGAAACATTCGTCAGCACATCAGGATTTGGCCTGCCCGGCGAAGCTGCTTATCATGGCGCGCCCAAAGGCTTTCAAGAGTTCCTTATGCGCCGCCTGCTCACCGGCTGTTTCGTCACCCTGCTGCTGTTGCTCAATACCCTGGTCCTGTTCGGGCCGCTGATGGTGTTCGCCCTGCTCAAGCTGGTCCTGCCAGGGCGCCTGCGCGACCACGCGTCGAAGGCGGTGATGTGGATTGCCGAAACCTGGGCCGAAATCGACAAGCTGATCTTCGCCCTGTGCATCCCCACCCAGTGGGACATCCGCGGCGGTGACGAGCTGCGGGTCGACACCTCGTACCTGGTGATCAGCAACCACCAGTCCTGGGTCGACATCCCGGCGCTGATCCAGACCCTCAATCGCCGTACCCCCTTCTTCAAGTTCTTCCTGAAGAAAGAGCTGATCTGGGTACCCTTCCTCGGCCTCGCCTGGTGGGCCCTGGATTACCCCTTCATGAAGCGCTACAGCAAGGCCTTCCTGGCCAAGAACCCGGAGCTGCAAGGCAAGGACCTGGAAATCACCAAGGCCGCCTGCGAGCTGTTCAAGCGCCAGCCGGTCACCGTGGTCAACTACCTGGAAGGCACCCGTTTCACACCGGCCAAGCGCGAGCAGCAGCAATCCCCCTTCAAGCAGCTGCTCAAACCGAAAGCCGGCGGCGTGGCGTTCGTGCTGGCGGCCATGGGCGAACAGCTCGACGCCATCCTCGATGTGACGGTGGTCTATCCGCAGCAGAAGATTCCCGGTTTCTGGGACCTGATCAGCGGCAACGTGCCGCGGGTGATCGTCGATATCCAGACCCGTGAACTGGATCCGGCGTTGTGGCAGGGGGATTACGAAAACGATCCGGCGTTTCGCCAGACCGTCCAGAACTGGGTCAACCAGCTCTGGACCGAGAAAGACCAGCGCATCGACGCCTTGCGCGCCGAGCGCCGTTGATCAACTGCCGCTGCCGACGCCCCAGATCCCGCCCAGGCTGTTGAGCAGCGAACCGCCCACGCCCTGCTGACCCAGGAACTGCAGGAGCACCGGGGCGAACTGGCCGATCATGCCACTGTCCATGCCCAGGGCGCTGAACGCGCTGTTCAGGTCATTGGTGTTCTGCACGTTACCCAGCGCGCTCTCCAGACCGGCGGTCTTGCTGCCACCGCTCTGCCCGAGCAGGCCGCTCAAGGCGCCCAGGCTGCCCAGCGCATTGCCGCCCGAGAGCTTGTCCAGCCCCGGAACGCTTTTGCTCAACTGCGAGTAGTCGGTGCTGCTCAGTTGGTTCTTCGCCAGGCCCAGCATCGCGCCGGTACCGCCGATAGCCTGCTCCGGCGTGACATCCAGTTGCGAAAGTGCGCTGAGCAGATTGGCGGTCTGCGAGGTTGGAGCGGCAGCGGTAGCCTTGTCGCCACCCTGCATGCTGGACACCGCATTGGCGGCATCGCTCAGGCTGAAGCCTGCGGCAAAAACCGGGCTGGCACCCAGGGTCAGCAACGTAGCCAGTGCAACACTGCGGGAAATTTTCATCGAGACAACCTCTTGAACCAGAAATACATCGTGACAACGGCGGGAAAACTGCGGATTTGACCGGGAAAACCGGATCAATGTTCCGCACCGGCGTATCCATATTTAGCTGGCCCGGATATACCCGGAACCTCGCGGACGGGCAACCGTTATTCAAACGTCAATATCTGTAGCCGCTGCCGCGGGCTGCGATCGAGCGGAACGGTCGTAGCGATCTGAAGGGTGCAGGGGTTTGGCTAAAAATCGGGAACCAAGGCCTGCCGGCCTTATCGCAGGCAGCGGCTACAGGAAGCACAGTCGGGCTTTGCTCGAGTCAGCCATAAAAAAGGGCGACCCGAGGGCCGCCCTTTTTACTGCGCTGAAGCCTTAGGCCGCGCTGAACAGCTTGTGCGGGTCGATGACGAATTTCTTCGGCACGCCGGCGTCGAATTCGCCGTAACCACGCGGGGCGTCATCCAGGCTGATGACCTGCACGCCGACCACTTCGGCGATGTTGATGCGGTCCCACATGATGGCCTGCATCAGTTGGCGGTTGTACTTCATCACCGGGGTCTGGCCGGTGTGGAAGCTGTGGGACTTGGCCCAGCCGAGGCCGAAGCGGATGCTCAGGCTGCCCATCTTGGCCGCGGCATCCACCGCGCCCGGGTCTTCGGTGACGTAGAGGCCGGGAATACCGATCTTGCCGGCGACCCGCACCACGCCCATCAGCGAGTTGAGCACCGTGGCCGGCGCTTCGTGCTGGGCCCCTGAATGGCCGTGACCGCGGGCCTCGAAGCCCACCGCGTCGACCGCGCAATCCACTTCCGGCTCACCCAGCAAGGCGGCGATCTGTTCGTGCAGCGGGGTGTCCTTGGACAGGTCGGCGATCTCGAAACCCTGGGCCTTGGCGTGGGCCAGGCGCACCGGGTTGACGTCGCCAACGATCACCACCGCCGCGCCCAGCAGACGGGCGGACGCAGCAGCAGCCAGGCCTACCGGGCCGGCACCGGCGACATACACGGTGCTGCCCGGGCCGACGCCGGCGGTAACGGCGCCGTGGTAGCCGGTCGGCAGGATGTCGGACAGGCAGGTCAGGTCGCGGATCTTCTCCATGGCCTTGTCGCGGTCCGGCAGTTTCAGCAGGTTGAAGTCGGCGTAAGGCACCAGCACGTATTCGGCCTGGCCGCCGGTCCAGTCGCCCATGTCGACGTAGCCGTAGGCACCGCCGGCGCGAGCCGGGTTGACGGTCAGGCAGACGCCGGTGTGTTGCTCCTTGCAGGAACGGCAGCGCCCGCAAGCCACGTTGAACGGTACCGAGACCAGGTCGCCGAGCTTCAGGTTCTCGACGTCGCTGCCCTTCTCCACCACCTCGCCGGTGATTTCGTGACCCAGGACCAGGCCGACCTGGGCGGTGGTACGGCCACGCACCATGTGCTGGTCCGAGCCGCAGATATTGGTGGATACCACGCGCAGGATGACGCCGTGCTCAATCTTCCTGCCGCGCGGGTCCTGCATTTTTGGATAGTCGATTTTCTGTACTTCGACCTTGCCATTGCCGAGATACACGACACCACGATTACCAGACATGCTTTCACCTCGCTGTTGTTTTTATGAAACCGCGCTGCCGGAAAAAGGCAGCGCGTAGAGTGCTCGGGTACAGATGCTGTTTCGTCTTCAAAATCGTTTCGCGAGCAAGCTCGCTCCTACAGAGGAATGCGTGCGTCTGTAGGAGCGAGGCTTGCCCGCGATGGCCGCAAAGCGGCCTGTGTTAAAGCACCACCGTCCTGTTGGCGTTCAAGAACACCCGCCGTTCGATGTGATAACCCACGGCCCGCGCCAGGGTCAGGCCCTCGATATCGCGCCCCTTGGCAATCAGGTCCTCGGGGTAGTGACTGTGGTCCACCACTTCCACGCCCTGGGCGATGATCGGACCTTCGTCCAGGTCGTTGTTGATGTAGTGCGCGGTGGCACCCACCAGTTTCACGCCCTTGTTGTAGGCCTGGTGATAAGGCTTGGCGCCCTTGAAACCGGGCAGCAGGGAGTGGTGGATGTTGATCGCCTTGCCATCGAGCTTGCGGCACAGCTCCGGCGACAGCACTTGCATGTAGCGCGCAAGGATCACCAGTTCGGCGCCGGATTCCTCGATCACCTGCCACACCTGACGCTCCTGGGACGGTTTGTCATTGGGGTCCAGGGGGAAGTGGTAGTACGGGATCTGGTGCCAGTCGGCCAGGGGCTTGAGGTCCGGGTGGTTGGACACCACTGCCACCACGTCCATCGCCAGTTGGCCGATGCGCTGGCGGTAGAGCAGGTCGTTGAGGCAGTGATCGGCCTTGGAGACCATGATCACCACTTTCGGCCGATGCTGCGGTGGGGTCAGTTCGACGTTCATGTCGAAAGCCCGGGCGCGTTCGGCCAGGCCGTCGCGCAGGCCCTGCTCGTTGAAATTCTCGGGCTGGCGGAACTCCACGCGAATGAAGAAACGCGCCGAAAGCCGGTCATCGAAGGAGTGGTGCTCAGTGACGTAGCAGCCCTGCTCGAACAGAAAGCGGGTCACCGCGTCCACCGTGCCGAGCACGCTGGGGCAGTCGGCAGTCAGAATCCAGGTATCGGGTGCGCGGCTCATGCGGGGTGACTCCTGTTCGTAATGGGCAACCGTTGTGCGGTTGATCGCGAACCAGCCTCGCTCCTGCGGTGGATCTCCGTCAGGAGCGGGCTGGCCCGCGAAGGTCTCAGGCCTGAACGCTGAGGCCGTATTCGGCGGCGGCATCCTGCAGCCACAACCACCAGTAATCGGAGAAGCTGCGGCGGATCACCAGTTCCCAGGTGTCTTCGCCCATGCGGCGGATCACCAGTTGCGACTTGGCGAACACGGTGCCGACGGCCTTGCCCACCGGGAAGTTGTTGGGGTGCACGTCGTAGCTGGTGGACTTCATCAGCACTTGGCGCACGTTCGGGCCGGACAGCTCGAGAATCTGCTGGCCGCCGCTGACGTTGACGATCTGGATATGCAGGTCGCCCAGCGCTTCGCGCAGTTTTTTCTCGGCGGCGAATTCTTCACCGCTCGGCACCACCAGCAACCACTCGTCCGGCCCCATCCACTGCAGGCTGGTTTCGCCCTTGGCAACCACGGTCAGGGCCACCGGCAGTTCCAGGCCCAGGGCCTTGTGCACGCCGGAAGCGAAGGCCGGGTCATGGCCATCGCCGCGGATGGTCAGGTGGCCGAGGAGTTTCTTCTCGCGCAGGGTCACGCCTGCGTTCTTGCGGCCCTTGCCCACCAGGCTGGCGAGGTCGGCATGGTGCAGCGACGACTCGGCTTTGGCGCCAGTGGTCGGGCGCTGTTGGTAAACGTTGACTGCGGTCATAGAGCACCTGTCTTCAAATTCTTGCATCACACCCGTAGGAGCGGAGCTTGCCCGCGATGAATACATCGCGGTCTGTCTGAGGCTCCGCGTGATGCCTATCGCGAGCGAGCCTCGCTCCTACAAGGTTGTAGGGTTAAACGTTCTGGCGATCGCCTTTCGGATCGAAGAACACCGAAGAAACGATTTCCGCCTCGATCACCGTACCGTCGGCCAATGGCGCGAATACCCGCTCGCCCATCCGCTTCAGGCCGCCCTTGACCACACCCATGGCAAACGAATAACCCAGGGAGTTGTGGGCATAGCTGGAGGTCACGTGACCGACCATGCTCATCGGGATCGCCTGCTTGGTGTTGAACACCAGTTGCGCGCCTTCCGGCAGCCACTGGTTCGGGTCGATCGGCTTCAGGCCCACCAGTTGCTTGCGCTGGTCGCGCACGCAGTCTTCGCGGTTCATGCCACGCCAGCCGATCCACGAGAAGGGTTTGGTGCGACCGACGCACCAGCCCATGTTCAGGTCGTCCGGAGTCATCGAGCCGTCAGTGTCCTGGCCAACGATGATGAAGCCCTTCTCGGCCCGCAATACGTGCATGGTTTCGGTGCCGTACGGGGTCAGGTTGTACTTCTTGCCGGCCTCGACGATCTGCTCCAGCACGCCCATGGCGTAGTCGGCCTGGACGTTGACTTCGTACGACAGCTCGCCGGTGAAGGAGATACGGAACACCCGCGCCGGCACGCCGCCCACCAGGCCTTCTTTCCAGGTCATGAACGGGAAGCCGTCCTTGTCCAGGTCGATGTCGGTGACTTCGCTGAGCAGCTTGCGGCTGTTCGGCCCGGACAGGGTCATGGTCGCCCAGTGGTCGGTAACCGAGGTGAAGTACACCTTGAGGTCCGGCCATTCGGTCTGCTGATAGATCTCCAGCCATTGCAGGACGCGCGCGGCGCCACCGGTGGTGGTGGTCATGATGAAGTGGTTCTCGCCGACGCAGGCGGTCACGCCGTCGTCGAAGACCATGCCATCTTCCTTGCACATCAGGCCGTAGCGCGCCTTGCCCACGTCGAGCTTGGTCCAGGCGTTGGTGTAGATGCGGTTGAGGAACTCACGGGCGTCCGGGCCCTGGATATCGATCTTGCCCAGGGTCGAGGCGTCGAGCAGGCCGACGCTGTCACGCACCGCCTTGCACTCGCGCTTGACCGCGGCGTGCAGGTCTTCGCCGTTCTTCGGGAAGTACCAAGGGCGCTTCCACTGGCCGACGTCCTCGAACTCAGCACCATTCTTCACGTGCCACGAATGCAGCGCGGTGAAGCGCACCGGCTCGAAGATGTGCCCGCAGTGACGACCGGCCACCGCGCCGAAAGTCACCGGCGTGTAGTTCGGACGGAACATGGTGGTGCCCATCTGCGGGATGCTCACGTTCAGCGAACGAGCCGCGATGGCCAGGCCGTTGACGTTGCCGAGCTTGCCCTGATCGGTACCGAAGCCCAGCGCGGTGTAGCGCTTGACGTGCTCGACCGACTCGAAGCCCTCGCGGGTCGCCAGTTCGATGGCGGCGGCGGTGACGTCGTTCTGCAGGTCGACGAACTGCTTGGGTGCCCGCGCGGTGCCTTTTTCATGGGGCACCTGGAACAGCGCCAGGGTCGACTCTTCGAGACGGCTCAGGGCCTTGGGCAGTACCGCTTCCACGGCCTTGAAGCCCGCTTCGCTGGCGGCACGCACGCCACCTTCGAAACCGTCGGCCAGGGAATCGCCGAGGCTGTAGACCCCATTGATGCCACCAACACACACGCGTTTCTGCGGTGCTTCGCCCGGTACGAAACCGAGGATGTCTTCACGCCAGATCGGCTTGCCGCCCAGGTGCGACGCCAGGTGCACCACCGGGCTGTAGCCGCCGGAGCTGGCAATCAGGTCGCAGTCCAGCCACTCGCCCGGGCTGGTGACTTTGTGCGCCTTGACGTCGATCGCCGCGACGCGGGCGCCGGTCACATGTTTGCTGCCACGGGCTTCGATCACCGCACTGGAAGTGAGGATGCGAATGCCCTTGGCACGGGCTTCTTCCACCAGCGCGCCACGTGGGTTGTGACGGGCATCGGCGATGGCCACCACTTGCAGGCTGGCGTCGAGCCAGTCCAGGGCCACACGGTAGGCGTGGTCGTTGTTGGTGCTCAGCACCAGCTTCTTGCCCGGTGCCACGCCGTAGCGGCGCACGTAGACCGAGACCGCGCCGGCCAGCATGTTGCCCGGCACGTCGTTGTTGCCGTAGACCAGCGGACGCTCGCAGGCGCCGGTGGCCAGCACCACGCGCTTGGCACGCACCCGGTGGATGCGCTGGCGTACCTGGCCGATCGGCGCGCGATCGCCGAGGTGGTCGGTCAGGCGCTCGTGAATGGTCAGGAAGTTATGGTCGTGGTAGCCGTTCACGGTGGCCCGTGGCAGCAGGGTCACGTCCGGCAGCGACTTCAGCTCGGCGACCACGGTGGCGACCCACTCGGCCGCTGGCTTGCCGTCCAGGCTTTCGCGGCTGTCCAGCAGGCTGCCGCCGAATTCTTCCTGCTCGTCGGCGAGGATCACCCGCGCACCGCTGCGCGCGGCAGCCAGGGCCGCGGCCAGGCCGGCAGGGCCGGCGCCGACGATCAGCACGTCGCAGTGCTGGTTCATGTAGTCGTAGGTGTCCGGATCGTTCTCGGTCGGCGAGCGACCCAGGCCCGCGGCCTTGCGGATGTACTTCTCGTAGGTCATCCAGAACGATTGCGGATACATGAAGGTTTTGTAGTAGAAGCCCGGCGGCATCAGCTTGCCGCCGACCTTGCCGAGAATCCCCATCATGTCGTTGTTGACGCTCGGCCAGCCGTTGGTGCTGGTGGCGACCAGGCCCTGGTACAGCGCCTGTTGGGTAGCGCGCACGTTAGGGATCTGGGTGGCTTCGGTGGCGCCGATCTGCAGCACCGCGTTCGGCTCTTCGGCACCGGCGGCGAAGATGCCGCGCGGCCGGGAATACTTGAAGCTGCGACCGATGATGTCCACGCCGTTGGCCAGCAGGGCGGCGGCCAGGGTGTCGCCTTCGAAGCCTTTGTAGGTCTGGCCGTTGAAGGTGAAGCTGAGGACTTTGTTGCGGTCGATGCGTCCGCCGTTGGACAGGCGATTGGACTGGCTCATACCTTCTCTCCCAGAGCCTGCGTGGCCGCTTTCGGGCTATCGGTCTTGTCGGTGAATTGCGGCTTGGTACCGATCTTGTAGGTTTCGAGAATCTCGTAGGTCAGGGTGTCGCGGGTGGCGTTGAAGTACTGACGGCAACCGGCGGCGTGGATCCACAGCTCGTGGTGCAGACCGCGAGGGTTGTCGCGGAAGAACATGTAGTTGCCCCACTCCTCGTCGGTGCAGTTGTTCGGATCCAGCGGACGCGGGATATGCGCCTGGCCGGACGAATGGAATTCCTCTTCGGAGCGCAGTTCGCCGCAGTGAGGACAGAAGATGTGCAACATAGGGATTTCTCCTGTTAGTGGGCGACAGCTGCAGCGCCGTGTTCGTCGATCAGCGCACCGTTGTGGAAACGGTCGATGGAGAAAGGTGCGGCCAGCGGGTGCATTTCACCCTTGGCCAGGCTCGCGGCGAATACGTTGCCCGAACCCGGGGTGGCCTTGAAGCCGCCGGTACCCCAACCGCAGTTGAAGAACATGTTCGGCACCGGAGTCTTGGAGATGATCGGGCAAGCGTCCGGGGTGGTGTCGACGATGCCGCCCCATTGGCGGTTCATGCGCACCCGCGAAAGGATCGGGAACATCTCGACGATGGCCTGGATGGTGTGTTCGATCACCGGGTACGAACCGCGCTGGCCGTAGCCGACCCAGCCGTCGATACCGGCGCCGATCACCAGGTCGCCCTTGTCGGACTGGCTGATGTAACCGTGCACCGCGTTGGACATGATCACGCTGTCGATGATCGGCTTGATCGGCTCGGACACCAGCGCTTGCAGCGGGTGCGATTCGATCGGCAGGCGGAAACCCGCGAGCTTGGCCATGTGCCCGGAGTTACCGGCGGTGACCACGCCGACGCGCTTGGCGCCGATGAAGCCCTTGTTGGTTTCCACGCCGATGCACACACCGTTTTCCTTGCGGAAGCCGATCACTTCGGTCTGCTGGATCAGGTCCACGCCCAGGGCGTCGGCGGCACGGGCAAAGCCCCAGGCCACGGCGTCGTGACGGGCCACGCCGCCACGGCGCTGGACGGTAGCGCCCATCACCGGGTAGCGGGTGTTCTTGGAGCAGTCCAGGTAGGGAATCTCGTCCGCCACCTGCTTGGCGTTGAGCAGTTCGCCGTCCACGCCGTTGAGGCGGTTGGCGCTGACCCGACGCTCGGAATCGCGGATGTCCTGCAGGGTGTGGCACAGGTTGTAGACGCCACGCTGAGAGAACATCACGTTGTAGTTGAGGTCCTGGGACAGGCCTTCCCACAGTTTCATCGCGTGTTCGTACAGGTGCGCCGACTCGTCCCACAGGTAGTTGGAACGCACGATGGTGGTGTTGCGGGCGGTGTTACCGCCGCCCAGCCAGCCTTTCTCGACCACGGCGACGTTGGTGATGCCGTGCTCCTTGGCCAGATAGTAGGCGGTCGCCAGGCCATGCCCGCCACCGCCGACGATGACCACGTCGTAGACCTTTTTCGGGGTTGGCGTGCGCCACATGCGCTGCCAGTTTTCATGGTGGCTGAGGGAGTGCTTGAAGAGGCCGAAGCCCGAGTAGCGTTGCATAGTCATTTACTCCAAAACCGCACTCAGCGATAAACCGGGAAGTCCGCGCACAGGGCCGATACCTGACGAGCGACATTGGCCTCGACATCGGCATCGCCGAGGTGGTCGAGGATGTCGCAGATCCAGCCGGCCAGCTCCACGCACTGGGTAACCTTGAAGCCGCGGGTGGTCACCGCCGGGGTGCCGATACGCAGGCCGGAGGTCACGAACGGCGACTGTGGATCGTTCGGGACAGCGTTCTTGTTCACGGTGATGTGGGCGCGACCCAGGGCGGCGTCCGCATCCTTGCCGGTGAGGCCTTGACGGATCAGGCTGACCAGGAACAGGTGGTTGTCGGTGCCGCCGGACACTACATCGTAGCCGCGTTTGATAAATACGCCGGCCATGGCCTGGGCGTTGTCGATCACTTGCTGCTGGTAAGCCTTGAAGCCAGGTTCCAGCGCTTCCTTGAAGCACACAGCCTTGCCGGCGATCACGTGCATCAGCGGGCCGCCCTGGGCGCCAGGGAATACCGCGGCGTTGAGCTTCTTCTCGATTTCTTCGTTGGCCTTGGCCAGGATCAGGCCGCCACGCGGACCGCGCAGGGTCTTGTGGGTGGTGGTGGTGACCACGTCGGCGTAAGGCAGCGGGTTCGGGTACAGGCCGGCAGCCACCAGGCCAGCAACGTGGGCCATGTCGACGAACAACAGCGCGCCGACTTTATCCGCGATCTGGCGGAAGCGTGGGAAGTCGAGGGTCTTGGAGTAGGCCGAGAAACCGGCAACGATCATCTTCGGCTTGTGCTCGACGGCCAGGCGCTCGACTTCGTCGTAGTCGATCAGCCCGGTGTCGGTGTCGATGCCGTACTGCACGGCGTTGTACAGCTTGCCCGAGGACGACACCTTGGCGCCGTGGGTCAGGTGGCCGCCATGGGCCAGGCTCATGCCCAGGATGGTGTCGCCGGCTTGCAGCAGGGCCAGGTACACGGCGCTGTTGGCCGAGGAACCGGAGTGCGGCTGGACGTTGGCGTAGTCGGCGCCGAACAGTTGCTTGGCGCGCTCGATGGCCAGGGCCTCGACCTTGTCCACGTGCTCGCAGCCTCCGTAGTAGCGCTTACCCGGATAACCTTCGGCGTACTTGTTGGTCAGGCCGCTGCCTTGCGCTTGCATCACGCGCTTGCTGGTGTAGTTCTCCGACGCGATCAGCTCGATGTGATCTTCCTGACGTTGCTCCTCGGCATTCATGGCCGCCAGCAGTGCATCGTCATAACCCTGGATTTGGTCTTGCTTGCTGAACATCGCGTCTCTCCCAGCGGCGGCGGTGCGCCTTTCGTCTCGGTGAGGCACGTACCCTGCGGTAGTGCCCTTTGGATGCGATGGTATGACCGGCGCTGACCGGTCAAATGCCTATGGACGCCACGCAAAGGTGCGTTTACGACATGGCTTGGCGCAGAGAGACAAATGCTTCCAGGCGCCACAGGCCGAAGGCTCTAAATCGGTGGCTTGCCCGCGACCGCCAGACCCCGCCACCGACCAGTGGCGCCGGGCCCGCTATCGGTGATCAGCCGTCAGGCCAGCAGGTTGCGCAGCGCCAGCAGCAGAAGGAAATGCCCGGGGTACAGGAGATAGGCCCAGCGCCGCATCGGTGGCGGCGAAACACCGCGCAAGCGCCGCAGGATCGACAGCCCCAGCCACGGCGCCAGCACGCAGGCGACCAGGGCCCAGGCCGCCACCTGGTTGCCCTGGCGCGCCGCTGGCAGCAGGTTTTCCCACTGATTGGCCGCCAGGCACAGCAGTCCCGGCAGCAGTGCCCAGTACCAGCGGCGCTGCAGCACCAGCAACAACGCCAGCGGCAGCAATACGCCAAACAAACCGAACATCAGGTACCGGTCGAACAGCCCACCCAGCAAGGCCGCGATAATCCCCAACCACAACGCCAGGCCGCCGCGTCGCTGCCAGGCACGGGCCACCAGCAGGCCCAGGGCCAGGGTCGGCAACACATTCAGGGTATCGGGGTCGGGAATGTACAGCCGGTACGGCACTTCGCTGAGCAGGCTGAACAGCAGCAGCCAGCCCAGGTAACGCCATTGCCCCGCGCCCTCGCGCGCCCTCGCGCCGGCCCGCGTCACATTGGCCGCCAGCGCCAGGCAGAACCAGGGAAACGCCAGGCGCCCGGGTACATACAGCAGATCGAAGCTCCAGCCGACGTAGCGCAGGTGATCGAGCACCATGCAAAGCAGCGCCAGCCACTTGAGCAGGTCCAGGGCGCCATCGCGCCGGGCGGCAAATGGAGTCAGGATCGGGTCTGGCATATATCCTCATGGCCTGTGCATTTTTCATCCATAAACAGAGCGTGTGCTCCCCCGTCAATCTTGGGTAAAGTGGCGCTCCACCGATTTCTGCGGGGCCTGCGTTGTCCTGCTGGCCCAGACCTCGTTGCGGACGTTTTACCCAAGGGCTCCTTACCCAGGAGCGCCTTATCCGGAGCCCTTTATCGAAGGACTCCCCTCTCGGACCCTTAGCACGGAAGACGGCCATGACCGACAAGAGCCAACAATTCGCCAGCGACAACTATTCCGGCATCTGCCCCGAGGCCTGGACGGCCATGGAACAGGCCAATCGCGGCCACGAACGCGCCTACGGCGACGACCAGTGGACCGCGCTCGCCGCCGATTATTTCCGCAAGCTGTTCGAGACCGACTGCGAGGTGTTCTTCGCCTTCAACGGCACTGCCGCCAACTCCCTGGCCCTGTCGTCGCTGTGCCAGAGTTACCACAGCGTCATCTGCTCGGAAACCGCCCACGTCGAAACCGACGAATGCGGCGCGCCGGAGTTCTTCTCCAACGGCTCCAAGCTGCTGATCGCCGGTACCGAGAACGGCAAGCTGACCCCGGACTCGATCCGCGACATCGCCCTCAAGCGCCAGGACATCCACTATCCCAAGCCACGGGTGGTGACCCTGACCCAGGCCACCGAAGTCGGCAGCGTCTACACTCCGGACGAAATCCGCGCCATCAGCGCCACCTGCAAGGAGCTGGGGCTGAACCTGCACATGGACGGCGCGCGGTTCTCCAACGCCTGCGCCTTCCTCGGCTGCTCGCCCGCCGACCTGACCTGGAAAGCCGGGGTCGACGTGCTGTGCTTCGGCGGCACGAAAAACGGCATGGCGGTGGGCGAGGCGATCCTGTTCTTCAACCACAAGCTGGCCGAAGACTTCGACTACCGCTGCAAACAGGCCGGCCAGCTGGCCTCGAAGATGCGTTTTCTGTCCGCGCCCTGGGTCGGCCTGCTGGAAAACGACGCCTGGCTCAAATACGCCCGCCACGCCAACCATTGCGCACAGTTGCTGGCCGAGCTGGTGGCGGACATTCCAGGGGTGGAGCTGATGTTCCCGGTGCAGGCCAACGGCGTGTTCCTGCAACTCTCGGAACCGGCCATCGCCGCGCTGACCGCCAAGGGCTGGCGCTTCTACACCTTCATCGGTAAAGGCGGCGCGCGTTTCATGTGCTCGTGGGACACCGAGGAAGCGCGGGTGCGCGAACTGGCCGCGGACATTCGCCAGGTCATGGCCGGCTGAAACGCCCCCGCCAGCGCCACCCTGCCCTGCGCCCCGGTCAACTGGCCGGGGCCATTCCCGCCGCACCAGCTTTTCGCCCCTGATCCGCACGCGCCGCCAGACATGAACTAGATTGTCTGGCGAGCCGCTGTACCCGCTCGGATAACGACAATAATCAGGAGCGCATCCATGTCCTTACAAGGCAAGACCCTGTTCATCACCGGCGCCAGTCGTGGCATCGGCCGTGAAATCGCCCTGCGGGCGGCGCGGGACGGGGCCAATATCGTGATCGCAGCCAAAAGCGCCGAACCCCATCCCAAGCTGCCCGGCACCATCTTCAGCGTGGCCCGCGAGGTCGAGGCGATGGGCGGCAAGGCCCTGGCCCTGCAGGTGGACGTGCGTGACGAAGACGCGGTGCGCCAGGCCCTGGCCAAGGCCGCCGAACAGTTCGGCGGCATCGATGCGCTGGTCAACAATGCCGGGGCGATCAAGTTGACCGGGGTGCAGCACATCGAGCTCAAGCGCTTCGACCTGATGCACCAGATCAACACCCGCGCCGTGCTGCTGTGCAGCCAGGCGGCCCTGCCCTACCTGAAAAGCAGCGGCGGCCACATCCTCAACCTGTCGCCGCCGCTGAACCTGGCGAGCAAATGGTTCGCCCAGTACAGCCCCTACACCGTGACCAAATACGGCATGAGCATGCTGACCCTGGGCATGAGCGAGGAATTCAGGAACTACGGCATCAGCGTCAACTCGCTGTGGCCGCAGACCATGATCGCCACCGCCGCCATCGAGTTCCAGCTGGGTTCGCGCGAGTCGTTCAAGCATGCGCGCACGCCTGCGATCATGGCCGACGCGGCCCACGCGATCCTCTCCAGCAGCCAGCGCCGCATCACCGGGCGCCTGCTGATCGACGAGGAAATACTGCGTGAACAGGGAGTGAGCGACTTCACCCATTACCGCTTCGATCCCGACAGCAGCGAAACGCTGATGACGGATCTGTTTATCGATTGAAAAAACGCAGCGCCCCCAACGCAAACAAGCTCGCTCCTGCAGGGTTTTCACCCGGCCTGCAGGAGCGAGCTTGCTCGCGATAAACGATGAACCGGTGCCGAACCGGACTCAATACTCGACCCGCACATCCCCCTTCGGTACGCTGCAGCAGGACAGGATGTAGCCTTCGGCTTCGTCTTCCTCGGTGATGCCGCCGTTGTGGTCCATCTCCACTTCGCCGCCTAGCTTGAGCACCTTGCAGGTGCCGCAGATGCCCATGCCGCAGGCCTTGGGGATCATCAGGCCAAGCTTGGCCGCCGCGGCGTGGACGGTCTCGCCCGGTGCCACGCGGATGCTCTTGCCGGACGCGGTGAACTCCACCTGGTGCAGGTCGGCGGCGTCGACTTCCGGCGCCTCGGCGGCCTGTTCGGCCTGTTCCACCGCATCGGCACGGGCTTCCGCCGGCGTCGCGCCGAAGGATTCCTCGTGGTAGCGCGACATATCGAAGCCGGCGGCCTCAAGCAGGCGCTTGACCGCGTTCATGTAAGGCGTCGGGCCGCAGCAGAACACCTCCCGCTCGAGGAAGTCCGGTGCCATCAGCTCCAGCATCTTGTGGTTCAGGTAGCCGCGATAACCGGCCCAGGGCTCGCCCAGGCCGTGTTTCTCGCAGATCAGGTGCAGGCTGAAGTTGTCGATCCGCGACGCCATGTGCTCCAGCTCGCGGTGATAAATGATGTCTTTCGGCGAGCGCGCGCTGTGGATGAACACCATGTCGACATTGCCGTTGGTGTCGTAGAACCAGCGCGCCATGGACATCACCGGGGTGATGCCGACGCCACCGCTGAGGTAGAGGATCTTCGGGCTGGGGAAGTCGATAGCGTTGAACAGCCCCACCGGCCCGTGCACCGCCAGCTCCTGGCCTTCGTGCAGGGTGTCGTGCAGCCAGTTGGACACCTTGCCGCCAGGGACGCGCTTGATGGTCACCGAGAAGCTGTACGGCACCGAGGGCGAGCTGGAAATGGTGTAGGAACGCATGATCGGCTGGCCTTCGATCTCCAGCTCCAGGGTGACGAACTGCCCCGGCTTGAAGAAGAACATGATCGGCTGGTCGGCCATGAAGCAGAAGGTGCGCACGTCCCAGGTTTCCTGGATGACTTTGACGCAACGGACGATGTGTCGGCCATTGGCCCAGGTCTGGGTGGTTACCGGGTTCAGGAAGTTATTGGACATGCTGGTTCTCCACGGCCGACTGCCGGCCTTTATGTGGCGATTGTGCGCAGGCCCATGAACGCCCATTTACCTATCCGCGACATTCACATGCTTATCGCGACCAGCCCCCAACCACCGGGGCTTGCGCGTCGGGAACAGATTGGGCCATGTCGCCCATGGATAAGGTTCTGGGCCGCGTCGGCCCCACACTCGCCTCAACTGATAACAGCTGGTTTCCAGCCTTGCGTCGCAACAACCGTAGACACTTTCGCCGGCCACACAGATGGCCATGAGGACTAAAACGATGGACGTCACCGCAACCCTGAGCCTGGGCGATCCGCTGGAACCCGCACGCAAGGCCACCGCACAAATGCTCCAAGAACGCGAGCGGACCTTCTCCCTGCCGCAGCCGTTCTACTGCGACGAGCGCCTGTTCGATATCGACATGCAGGAGATCTTCCAGAAGGAATGGCTGATCGCCGGCATGACCTGCGAGATCCCGACCAAGGGCAACTACATCACCCTGCAGATCGGCAAGAACCCGATCATCGTGATCCGTGGCGCCGACGGCGTGGTCCATGCCTTCCACAACGTCTGCCGCCACCGCGGCTCGCGCCTGTGCACCAGCGACAAGGGCAAGGTCGCCAAGCTGGTCTGCCACTACCACCAGTGGACCTACGAGCTGG
The DNA here is from genome assembly GCF_017349775.1 of Pseudomonas sp. GW460-12-10-14-TSB1. NCBI lineage: Bacteria > Pseudomonadati > Pseudomonadota > Gammaproteobacteria > Pseudomonadales > Pseudomonadaceae > Pseudomonas > Pseudomonas sp. GW460-12-10-14-TSB1. The sequence continues at coordinate 32,006 of NZ_JACNAC010000008.1, read as the reverse complement.
ACGGTCGCCTGCTGTTCGCCGGCACCGAGATGGGCGCCGACTTCGACATGAAGCAGTACGGCCTCAAGCCGGTGAACGTGAAGACCGCCGGTGGCTACATCTTCATCAGCCTCGCGGAAAACCCGCCGGCCATCGATGACTTCCTGGCGACCCTGACGCACTACATGGAACCCTACGACATGGAGAACACCAAGGTGGCGGTGCAGACCACCTTGATGGAAAAGGCCAACTGGAAGCTGGTGCTGGAAAACAACCGCGAGTGCTACCACTGCGGCGGTTCGCACCCGGAGCTGCTGAAAACCCTGCTGGAGTGGGACGACGTCACCGACCCGCGCGCTGACCAGGCGTTCAAGGACCATGTGGCCGCCTCCGCCGCCGCCTGGGAAGCCGAGAAGATCCCTTACGCCCACGCCAGCTTCGGCCTGCGTAACCGCATCGTGCGCATGCCGCTGCTCAAGGGCACCGTGTCCATGACCATGGACGGCAAGCAGGGCTGCGCCAAGCTGATGGGCCGGATCAAGAACCCGGACCTGGGCTCGATGCGCATCCTGCACCTGCCGCACTCGTGGAACCACTGCATGGGCGACCACATCATCGTGTTCACCGTGTGGCCGATCAGCGCCCAGGAAACCATGGTCACCACCAAGTGGCTGGTGCACAAGGACGCGGTCGAAGGCGTGGACTACGACGTCGAGCGCATGCGCCAGGTGTGGGACGCCACCAACGACCAGGACCGTCGCCTGGCCGAAGAGAACCAGCGCGGCATCAACTCCACCGCCTACCAGCCAGGCCCGTACTCCAAGACCTATGAGTTCGGCGTGGTCAACTTCGTGGACTGGTACAGCGAGCGCATGCTGAGCAACCTCGGCGCCGAACCGGCTCCGTACCTCAAGGGCGTGCCGGTTCACGGCTGATCCAAGACCTGTAGGAGCGAGGCTTGCCCGCGATGAACGCGACACGGTGCATCTGACACACCGGGTTATCGTTCATCGCGAGCAAGCCTCGCTCCTACCAGGACGAAGTCGCTGTACAAAATCTGATCTACCCCCTTCCCGGCCATGGCCGACAAGGCCCCCAGCCTTCCGCGAACAAGTTATCCACATCTCCACCCACAGCAAATGTGGGCAACTCGGCTTTCAGCCAATGGATTCATTGGCAGAACCTGAAGAAAATCCGTGACTTATCCAGAAAGGCCTTTTCCAGCAGGCTTTGATCATTTTTTGAACAATACTCTGCAAGCCACGTATTTAAAGGCCCGCAGGCGAAGGCGAACACCTTATCCACAGAAGCGCCAACAGACTTTGGGGGCAACTTCACAGCAAAGGGCGGCAAGCTGTGGAAAACCGCCGAATAGCGCGAAATATCGAGGTTTCAGTGCTGCCGGCAGGGCAAAACCCCAGAGTTGAGTATTTTTTGATCAGCCTTCTAAAAGCCGCTGTTTATAAGGCTCTCAGCGGATAGCGAACATCTTATCCACAAAGAGGCCAACAGACTTTGGGGGCAACTCGCCGGCGACAGAGGAGCGAGGGAATTCCTTATCCACAGAAAAACCTTCGAAAAAACCTCGACTTAGCTTGATCGTTTTTCGTACAACGCGCTGCAGCGCTTGATTGGCGAGGCTTGCAGAGAGGGACAAACATCTTATCCATAGAGGCGCGCACAGGGATTGTGGGTAACCGTGGATACAGGGGAGGAATCAATCGCAGGCAAGCCGCACCCTGTAGGAGCGAAGCTTGCTCGCGATAACGGTGGAGCGACAGGCCTGGCCCTAACGGACCATGCCTTCTTCGATCAGCAGCTTGAGGATCGCCTCGGCCCCAGCTTCGGCGCTGACGCCCTTGAGCACCTGACCACCACCGCCGCTAGCCTTGGCGGTTGCGGCCTTCATGCGGTCGGCGCCGCTCTTGGCCTTGATCACTTTCAGGCGCTTGGGCCGGGGCTTGGCCGGTTGCAGGGTGGCACTGGTGAATAACTCATCGTCGAGCACTTCCACCTGCCGCGCCTGCAGCACCCCGCGTCGGGCCGGGCCGTAGGCGCTCTGCCGTGGCTTGGGCGCGGCGTTATCCACAGTGGCGAGGAACGGCAGGCGCACCTTCAGCCGACGGCGCTGGCCGCGCGGCAAGGCTTGCAGCACCAGGGCCACGCCGCCGTCGATGGACTCCACCTGGGCCAGGCCCACCACCAGCGGCCAGCCGAGGTTCTCCGCCAGCAGGAACGGCAGCATGCCCGAACCTTCGCCGGTTTCCGCCTGGCTGCCGGTAAGCACCACTTGTGCCCCGGCATCGCGCAGATAATCGGTCAGCGCCGGCAGCGCATCGGCACCGGCCGGCTGCTCCAACACGTGCATCTGTTCCAGGCCCATGCCCAGGTACGCGCGCAGGGCCGGCTCGGCGATATCGCCGGCGTGCAGCACCTGCAGCCTGTCCCCAGCCAGTTGCAGCCCCAACTCGACCGCCCGCGCATCCTGCTCGGCACGCCGTGGGCGGCCGGAAGTCGGGTGGGCGCCGATGGACACCAGGCTGATCACATTAGTACTCATAACCCTATCCTTCCCTTAAGCCGCATCGCGCTTGGCGCCGTTGCGGTAGGCCTCTACCGCCGCGATCAAGGCTTGAAGAAGCTCGGCGCTTTCGCCAATCACCGACAGGTCGGCGCGTTTGATCATGTCGCAGCCCGGATCGAGGTTGATCGCCACCACCTTGTCGCAGGCACCGATGCCCTGCAGGTGCTGGATCGCCCCGGAAATCCCCACCGCCACGTACACCCGGGCGGTGACCCAGGTGCCCGAGGCGCCGACCTGACGGTCGCGGGCCATGAAGCCGTCGTCCACCGCCACCCGCGACGCGCCTTCGGTGGCGCCCAGGGCCGCGGCGGTCCGGTGGAAAAGCTCCCAGTCCTTGACCCCGTTGCCGCCGGAGAAAATGAATTCGGCCTCGGCCATGGGAATCGCCGCCGGGTCCACCGCCACCGCGCCCAGGTCCTCGATCCGCGCCAGGCTGCGCGCCACCGTTGTGGATAACTCCACCGGCAGGGCTTCGTGGCGGGTTTCGCTGACCGGCTCGGCGCATTCGGCGGCGGCCAGGATCAGGCGTGCCAACGGTCGGGCCAGGTCCTGCAAGCCAGCACCGGCGCGGCCGATGCACTGCTCGTCCTTGACCTGCCAGACCCGCGTGGCCGGGCGTTCGCCCAGGGCCGCGGCAAAGCGTCGGCCCAGTTCGCCGCCACCGGTACGGCTGTCGGGCAGCAACCAGTGGCGTGGGCTGAACTGGTTATCCACAGCCCGCAGGCCCTGGACCCGTTGCTCCGGTGCATAACCGCTGAATTCGTTGCCTTCCAGCACCAGCAGGCGGTCGACGCCGGCCGTGGCGAAGGCGTTTTCCTTGTGCTCGCCGAACACCACCGCCAGCACCGCGCCGTCCTTGCCGGCCAGTTGATGGGCCAGGCCCAGAAGATCGCGGTCGTGGCTGCTCAGGCGGCCGCCGACCATGTCCGGCACCACGCTGATGTAGAACGCCGGCTGCGCCACCTGATGCAGCGGCAGCTGGACTTCGACCGCGGCGCTGCGCTTGACCGCCCCGCCCTGCTGGGCGCCGCTGCGGTCGATGCGCTTGATGCCGTTGGGGCCGATAAAACCGATCCCGTGGGGGTTCTTGCGGATGATGCCGTTGGGCCCCATCCAGCTGTGCTGCGCCGGCTGCATGGCCGCGTGCAGCGGGTGCAGGCGGTTGCGGGCGATCCATTCGGCCCGCGGGTCGCGGCGGATAATGTCGCTCATCAGTGGGCCTCCGCAGGTTCACGTTTGGCCGGGGCGGCCGGTTTGCCCGACGCGGCGTCTTCCAGCAAGGCGTCGGCCACCAGTTCGGCGATGTCCTTGATCAGCGGTCGCGGTTCGACCACGCCTTCAAGCATCGCGGTGCATTGTGGACAACCCACGGCCACCAGCTCGGCGCCGGTTTCGCGGATGTCGTCCATGCGCATGTCGGGGATCCGCTGCTTGCCCGGAATGTCGGTGATCGGCGCGCCGCCGCCACCGCCGCAGCAGCGCGAGCGGAAACCGGAACGTTGCATTTCCTTGACCTCGATCCCCAGCGCCCGCAGCACTTCCCGCGGCGCTTCGTACTCGCCGTTGTAGCGGCCCAGGTAGCACGGGTCGTGATAGGTCACGCTGTTGCCCTTGTGCTGGCCCAGATTCAAGGCGCCGCCGGCGATCAGCTCGGCCATGTAGGTGCTGTGGTGCTGCACCACGTACTCGCCCCCCAGGGCGCCGTATTCGTTTTTCAGCACATGGAAACTGTGGGGGTCGCAGGTGACGATGCGCTTGAAGCTGTACTTGGCCAGGGTCTGGATATTGCGCTTGGCCAGCAGCTGGAAGGTCGCCTCGTCGCCCAGGCGCCGGGCCACGTCGCCGCTGTCGCGTTCTTCCAGCCCCAGTACCGCGAAGTCGACCTTGGCCGCTTTCAGCACTTTGACGAAGGCGCGCAGGGTGCGCTGGTTGCGCATGTCGAACGCGCCGTCGCCAACCCAGAACAGCACGTCGGTGGTTTTCTTCTCGCCCAGCAGCGCCAGGTTGAGGTCCGCCGCCCAGTTCATCCGCCCGCCCGGGGCAAAACCGCCCGGGTTGTCGGTGGCGATCAGGTTTTCCAGGACTTCGGCGCCCTTGTTCGGGGTCGCGCCCTTTTCCAGGGTCAGGTGACGGCGCATGTCGACGATGGCATCGACGTGCTCGATCATCATCGGGCATTCCTCGACGCAAGCGCGGCAAGTGGTGCAGGACCACAGGGTCTCGGCGTCCACCAGGCCGTTGACGATCGGCTGGTGCGGATTGCCGCTGTGTTCGCCAATCGGTTTACCCGGATACGGGCTGCCAGCGAACTTGGCGTCGGTACCGCCCGCCAGGCCAACCACCATGTCCTGGATCAGTTTTTTCGGGTTCAGCGGCTGGCCGGCGGCAAAGGCCGGGCACGCGGCTTCGCATTTACCGCACTGCACGCAGGCGTCGAAGCCCAGCAGCTGGTTCCAGGTGAAATCCTTGGGTTTTTCCACGCCCAGCGGGGCGTTCGGGTCTTCCAGGTCCAGCGGCTTGAGGCCGGTGGAACGGCCGCCACCGAAGCGTTCGGCGCGACGGTGCCAGGCCAGGTGCAGGGCACCGGCGAAGGCGTGCTTCATCGGGCCGCCCCAGGTCATGCCGAAGAACAGCTCGGACACGCCCCACAGCACGCCGATGCCGAGAATCACCGCCAGTACCCAGCCACCGAAGTTTTCCGGAAGGATCCCGGCCACCGGCAGGGTCACCAGGAAGAACGACGCCGAGAACGCCAGCAGGCTTTTCGGCAGGCGCATCCACGGGCCTTTCGACAGGCGCGCCGGCGGGTTGCGGCGGCGCAGGTAGACGAAGATCGCGCCGACGAACATCACCGCCGACATCAGCAGCAAGGCGTAACCGAGGATGCGGTTATGCAGGCCGAAACCGTGCACCAGAATCGCCAGCACGATGGACGCCACCGCGCCACCGGCGGTGGCCACGTGGGTGTTGGCGATGTATTTGTCCCGCGCCACCACATGGTGCAGGTCGACCATGTAGCGCTTGGGCATGGCCAGCAGGCCGCCGATCAGGTCGACCTTGGACGCACGGCCCCGGCGCCACATGGCCACCCGCCGCAACGCGCCCAGGACAGCCAGGCCTATGGCTGCGAACAGCAGGATGGGAAGAAGGGTGTTCAACATGGTGGAGCTCCCAAAGACCTCGGGCTTAACTACCTGGATGACTTGCTCGTCCTCTGTAGGAGCGAGGCTTGCCCGCGAAAGCAATGGATCTGCCGACATCCATGGCGAATGTCAGCACGTCCTCGCGGGCAAGCCTCGCTCCTACAGGGTTATCCACAAGCGCTTAGAAATCCTTGCAGATCCGCAGGGCGTCATAGATGGCCGCGTGGGTGTTGCGCTGCGCCACGCAGTCACCGATGCGGAACAGCAGATAACCGTCGCCCGCCTGGCTCAACGAAGGCTGTGGCTTGATCGCGAACAGTGCTTCGACGTCGACCTGGCCCTTGTTGCGCGAACCTTCCTTGAGCGCGTAGTAGATCGCTTCGTCAGGCCGCACGCCGTTCTCCACCACCACCTGGTCGACCACCCGCTCCTCTTTGGCGCCGGTGTATTCGTTCTCCAGCACCGCCACCAGCTTGTCGCCTTCGCGGTAGACCTTTTCCAGCATCATGTCGCCGGTCATGATCACTTCTTTGGGGTACATGCTGCGGTAGTAGGTCGGGAACGACGTACCGCCGATGGCCACGCCCGGCTTGATGTCGTCGGTGACGATTTCGACCTGGCTGCCCTTGTCGGCGAGGAAGTCGGCCACCGACATGCCGGTGAACTCGCAAATGGTGTCGTAGACCAGCACGTTCTTGCCCGGAGCGACCTTGCCGTCGAGCACGTCCCAGCTGCTGACCACCAGCCCTTCGGCGGCGCCCCAGTGTTCGTTCTGTTCGAGGAACGGATGCCCGCCGACGGCCAGCACCACGATGTCCGGACGCAGGTCGAGGATGGTCTCGGCATCGGCCGCGGTCCCCAGGCGCAGGTCGACCTTCAGCCGTGCCAGCTCCAGCTGGTACCAGCGGGTGATGCCGGCGATCTGGTCGCGTTGCGGCGCTTTCGCGGCAGTGGTGATCTGCCCGCCGATGGCCTCTTTCTTCTCGAACAGGGTCACGTCGTGGCCCCGTTCGGCGGCCACCCGCGCCGACTCCATGCCGGCAGGACCGGCGCCAACCACCACCACCTTGCGTTTCGGCCCGGTGGATTTCTCGATGATGTGTGGCACGCCCAGGTATTCACGGGAGGTCGCGGCGTTCTGGATGCACAGCACGTCAAGGCCCTGGTACTGGCGGTCGATGCAGTAGTTGGCGCCCACGCACTGCTTGATCTGGTCGATCTGGCCCATCTTGATCTTGGCGATCAGGTGCGGGTCGGCAATGTGCGCGCGGGTCATGCCGACCATGTCGACATAGCCGCCTTCCAGGATACGGGTAGCCTGGTTCGGGTCCTTGATGTTCTGCGCGTGCAGTACCGGGACCTTGACCACTTCCTTGATGCCGGCAGCCAGGTGCAGGAACGGCTCCGGTGGATAACTCATGTTCGGAATCACGTTGGCCAGGGTGTTGTGGGTGTCGCAACCCGAGCCCACGACGCCGATGAAATCGAGCATGCCGGTGTCGTCGTAATACTTGGCGATCTGCTTCATGTCCTCATGGGACAGGCCGTCCGGGTGGAACTCGTCACCGCAGATCCGCATGCCCACGCAGAAATCGTCACCGACCTCGGCGCGCACTGCCTTGAGCACTTCCAGGCCGAACTTCATCCGGCCTTCGAAAGTGCCGCCCCATTCGTCGGTCCGCTTGTTGACCCGCGGGCTCCAGAACTGGTCGATCATGTGCTGGTGCACGGCGGACAGCTCGACGCCGTCCAGGCCGCCGGCCTTGGCCCGGCGCGCGGCCTGGGCGTAGTTGCCGATCACCCGCCAGATCTCTTCCGGCTCGATGGTCTTGCAGGTGGCGCGGTGCACCGGTTCACGGATGCCCGACGGCGACATCAAGGTCGGCCAGTTGAAACCGTCCCAACGCGAGCGGCGGCCCATGTGGGTAATCTGGATCATGATCTTGGCGCCATGCTTGTGCATGGCATCAGCCAGGTTCTGGAAGTGCGGAATGATGCGGTCGGTGGACAGGTTCACCGAGCTCCACCATTCCTGCGGGCTGTCGATGGCCACCACGGACGAACCGCCACAGATCGCCAGGCCGATACCGCCCTTGGCTTTCTCTTCGTAATACTTCACGTAGCGGTCGGTGGTCATGCCGCCGTCGGTGGCGTAGACCTCGGCGTGCGCGGTGCTGAGCACCCGGTTGCGGATGGTCAGTTTGCCGATCTGGATCGGCTGGAACATCGCTTCGAAAGCCATTTTTCTTAACTCCGCTTACAACGGCTTGACGGTGAACAGGCCATCGTCGTGGCCTTCTTCGGAACCGCCGTAGACCTGTTCGGCAACGGTGCGGATCTTGCTACCGCGAGCGGCCAGAATCTGATCCATGGCGCCGGCGAACCAGCCGGTGAACATGTAGTCGACCTTGCGCCCGACCTTGCCGTACACATAGACAAAGGCCGAGTGTTCGAGCTTGACGCTGGCGGTGCCCTTGTCGAGGTCGATGTCCTGGATCTTGAACAGGCCCCAGCCACGCTGCGACAGGCGCTTCATGTAGTGCTCGAACACCGCGACGCCTTCCAGGCCGTGGCATTCGGCTTCTTTTTCGCACCAGTGCCAGGCGGATTTGTAGCCGGCCTTGTAGAGAATCTCGGCATAGGCTTCGGCGCCCAGCACTTCCTCGATACCGATGTGGTTGTTGACGAAGAAGTGACGCGGCACGTACAGCATCGGCAGGGCGTCGGAGGTCCAGACACCGGTTTCGCTGTCGACTTCGATGGGCAGTTGCGGGGCGATCTTGGCCATGTTTCAAAACTCCGGAATTCAGTGTTGTTGACGCCATCCTGTAGCCGCTGCCGCAGGCTGCGATAAGGTTCGAAGAACCTTCATGGCGGCCTTGAGAGCACGACTGCTGCGCAGCCGATCGCAGCCTTCGGCAGCGGCTACAGGGATAGCGTTGCGTCTAACGATTCAGTTGATGGTTGGCGTTATTCGCCCCAGACGTCCTTCAGGACATTGACCCAGTTCTCGCCCATGATCTTGCGCACCACACGCTCGGAGTGACCGCGCTTGAGCAGGGTCTCGGTGAGGTTGGGGAACTCGCCCACGGTGCGGATGCCCAGCGGGTTGATGATCTTGCCGAAGTTGGTCAGGCGACGGGCGTAGCCCTTGTCGTGGGTCAGGTATTCGAAGAAGTCCTGGCCATGGCCCTGGGTGAAGTCGGTGCCGATGCCGATGGCGTCTTCGCCGACGATGTTCATGGTGTATTCGATGGCTTCGGCATAGTCGTCGATGGTCGAATCGATGCCCTTGGCCAGGAATGGCGCGAACATGGTCACGCCGACGAAACCACCGTGGTCGGCGATGAACTTCAGTTCTTCATCGGACTTGTTGCGCGGGTGCTCTTTGAGGCCCGACGGCAGGCAGTGGGAGTAGCAGACCGGCTTCTTCGATTCGAGGATGACTTCCTCGGAAGTCTTGGAGCCGACGTGGGACAGGTCGCACATGACGCCGACGCGGTTCATCTCGGCGACGATCTCGCGGCCAAAACCCGACAGGCCGCCGTCGCGCTCGTAGCAGCCAGTACCCACCAGGTTCTGGGTGTTGTAGCACATCTGCACGATACCCACGCCCAGTTGCTTGAACACCTCGACGTAGCCGATCTGGTCCTCGTAGGCGTGGGCATTCTGGAAGCCGAAAAGGATGCCGGTCTTGCCCAGTTCCTTGGCCTTGCGGATGTCGGCGGTGGTGCGCACCGGCATCACCAGGTCACTGTTCTCGCGGATCAGCTTCTGGCTGGAGGCGATGTTGTTGACCGTGGCCTGGAAGCCCTCCCACACCGACACGGTGCAGTTGGCCGCGGTCAGGCCGCCTTTACGCATGTCTTCGAACAGCTCACGGTTCCACTTGGCAATGATCAGCCCGTCGATAACGATGCTGTCGGCGTGCAATTCGGCTGGGCTCATCAGGCAGTCCCCTTATTGGCAATTCATGCGCCGAATCGTCTGCCGGCGCTTTGGGTCAGCATATGCCTCGGTGCCCGGGCAGCCGGGTGCAAAAACGACAGGGGAATTGCCGAAAGCGTCAATCCGCGACAAAGGGTCTGCCGGGCGTCCCTTGCCCCATCTGTTCTTTGTCATGCGCATGGGCCAGAATCCGCCGCATCACTGGATTAGAGGGGGCTACGACGCAATGAAATCGATCTTCCTGGCTTTGGCACTGCTGGCGACTGGCGCACAGGCGGCTGAAGAGGCCGACAACTCTCCGTGCGACAGCGTCGAACAGGACCAACAGACTCTGGAATGCGCCACCTTCAACAAAACCACCGCCGAGCAACTGCTGAGCGACAACCTGCAGGGCCTGCTCGAACGCCTGGGCACGCAATACGGCAGCGACAAGGCGCAGTTGGCCGACATCACCGCCAAGGTCCAGAACGCCCAGCAGCTGTGGCAGAAACAGCGCGACGCCGACTGCGCCGTCGACACTTTCCCCGCCAAACCCGGCAGCAAGGCCTACGGCATTGCCCAGGCCGATTGCCTGGCGCGCATGAGCGATGAACGGTCGGAGTTTCTTGAGTCGATCGGGCAGGAGTAACGGGTCGGCCGCAAGATTTCCGATGACAGGAATACCGCTATCGCGGGCAAGCCTCGCTCCTACGCCTGTAGGAGCGACCAGCGACACTCGATACACCACCGCTGAACACCCTCCTCTCACGGCTGTAACAAGCCATGAGCAATACCTGGACAAGGTTCCTGCCTTGGCCCGCGGGCGAATATAAGTAAAGATTGATTAATCTTATAAAAGGCTTATATTCGTTCATGAACAGCATCCTGTGGACCCGTAAGGCCGTCAAACAACTGCTGCGATTGCACAGCGCCCACCAGGTACAGATCCGCGATGCGGTGACCTTGCTCGGCGGCATGCCCGATACCGGCAACGTCAAGGCGCTCAGCGGCCATACCTATGCCTATCGCCTGCGAGTGGGCAACTATCGAATCCTGTTCGACTGGGATGGCGCTATCAGAGTGGTCAGTATCCAAGAGGTCAAGAAACGTGACGAACGCACCTACTGACATCCAGATCATCAATGGCACGGACGGCAAGCCGGCGTTCGTGGTGATCCCTTATGCGCACTATGTGGCGCAACAGCAGGAGCCGGACCTGATCCCCCATGACGTGGTCAGCCGCATGGTCGACGGCGCCACGCCAATCCGCGCCTGGCGCGAACACCTGCACCTGACCCAGGACGAGGTCGCCAGGCGCCTGGGCATTTCCCAGCCGGCCTTCGCCCAGCAGGAAAGCGTCGCCAAGCCCCGTCGCGCCACCCGCGAGAAGATCGCCGCCGCCTTCGGCATTCGCGCCGACCAGCTGGAACTGTAAGCTGCACGCCATTCACCGAGAAAAAGGTCTTTCCATGAGCATCTGCGGCATCGAAATCAAAGGCAGCGAAGCCATCTTCGCCATGGCCACCCTGCAAGACGGCACGGCGCAACACCTGGCCAACGCCTGCAAGAAAATCGCCCTGGACGACGATGACGAGGCCGCCAACGTCAAAGCCTTCGCCACCCAGGTCGCAGCCTTTGTCCGCGACAACGGCATCAGCCGCATCGCCATCAAGAAACGCAGCAAAAAAGGTGAATTCGCCGGCGGCCCGACCACCTTCAAGATCGAAGGCGTGTTCCAGTTGCTGGACAACTGCGAGGTGACCCTGCTGTCACCGCAGACCATCAATGCGCAGAACAAAAAGCACAACTTCAACCTGCCGGCGACGCTGAACAAGTATCAACACGAGGCGTACAAGACCGCCTGTGCGGCATTGCTGAAAAAATAAACGCTCTCTGCTTCTGTAGGAGCGCAGCTTGCTCGCGATGCGGACAACACGTTGGGGCAGACAGGCCGCCATCGCGGGCAAGCCTCGCTCCTACAGGGGCGGCATCAGATGGCAGCTCAGGCCTTCAGGCTTTGGCGCCGGTCTTCCCGCGGGCACTGGGCAAAACGCGCGCGATAGCTGCGGGTGAAATACGAGGGTGATTCGAAGCCGCAGGCGATGCTGACTTCCAGCACGCTCATGTCGGTCTGGCGCAGCAGTTGCCGGGCCTTTTCCAGGCGCAGCCCCAGGTAGAAATTGCTCGGGGTGTCGTTCAGGTGCAGGCGGAACAGGCGTTCGAGCTGACGCCGGGTGACCTTGATCGATTCGGCCAGCTGCAGGGTGCTCAGGGGCGGCTCGCTGTGCTGTTCCATCTCGCCGATCACCTGCACCAGCTTCTTGTTGCGGATGCCGTAGCGGGTGGCGACCTCCATCCGTTGGTGGTCCTTGCGCGGACGGATGCGCCCGAGCACGAACTGTTCGCTGACCTGGATCGCCAGCTCCGGGCCGTGGGCCTGGCCGATCAGGTCGAGCATCATGTCAATGGACGCGGTGCCGCCAGCCGAGGTGATGCGCCGCCGGTCGATCTCGAACAGCTCCTGGGTCACGCTGAGCTGGGGATAGGACTCCTTGAACGCCTCGATCGCTTCCCAGTGCAGGGTCACGCGGTGGCCTTCGAGCAGCCCGGCTTCGGCCAGGACCACGCTGCCGGTGTCGATGCCGCCCAGGGTCACGCCCTCCACATCCAGGCGACGCAACCAGTGCACCAACGCCGGGGTGAGGAACTTCAGCGGCTCGAAGCCGGCCACCACCAGCAGAGTCGCGCCTTTCTTCAACGGCTCCAGCGCCGCATCGGCGTTGACCGACATGCCGTTGCTCGCCAATACCGCGCCGCCATCGGTGCTCAGCACATGCCAACGATACAGCTCACCGCGAAAGCGATTGGCCACGCGCAGCGGCTCGATGGCCGAGATGAACCCGATGGCCGAGAAGCCCGGCATCAGCAAGAAATAGAAATCCTGGGACATGGAACGCACTCGGATAACGGGCAGCGTGGCCACTGTGATACGCCGTTTCTACGCCAGGTTCAAGACGAAGGTCGCTGCAGTGCAAGAGCCGGTCGCCGCTGTGCGTTTTCAGCGCTCGCCGGCTGCGTAACGTGGCATCACCGGCGCACATAGACGCCGGAACCGACAATAACGACCTGCCGAGGAAACCTTCATGAAACGACTGATCAGCAGCTGCGTCCTTGCACTCAGCGGTACTGTCTTTCTCAGCTCCGGCGCCATGGCCGCCGACGCCGCCAGCTGCCAGAACGTGCGCCTCGGCGTGGTCAACTGGACCGACGTGATCGCCACCAGCGCCATGGCCCAGGTGCTGCTCGACGGCCTCGGCTACAAGACCAAGCAGACCAGCGCCTCGCAGCAGATCATTTTCGCCGGCATCCGCGACCAGCGCCTGGACCTGTTCCTCGGCTACTGGAACCCGTTGATGACCCAGACCATCACCCCGTTCGTCGACGCCAAGCAGGTCAAGGTGCTGGCCGAGCCCAGCCTCAAGGACGCCCGCGCCACCCTCGCCGTGCCCACCTACCTGGCGGACAAGGGCCTGAAGACTTTCGCCGACATCGCCAAGTTCGAGAAGGAACTGGGCGGCAAGATCTACGGCATCGAGCCCGGCTCGGGCGCCAATACCCAGATCAAGGCGATGATCACCAAGAACCAGTTCGGCCTGGGCAAATTCCAGCTGGTCGAATCCAGCGAGGCCGGCATGCTCGCGGCGGTGGATCGCGCGGTACGACGCAAGGAAGCCGTTGTGTTCTTCGGCTGGGCGCCGCACCCGATGAACGTCAACGTGCAGATGACCTACCTCACCGGCAGCGACGACGCCCTGGGCCCGAACGAAGGCATGGCCACGGTGTGGACCGTTACCGCGCCGACCTATGCCGAACAGTGCCCGAACGTCAGCCGGCTGCTGAGCAACCTGACCTTCAGCGCCGAGGACGAGAGCCGCATGATGCAGCCGCTGCTCGACCACAAGGACGCCCTGGAGTCGGCCAAGCAATGGCTGGCCGACCATCCTCAGGACAAGCAGCGCTGGCTCGAAGGGGTCACCACCTTCGACGGCAAGCCGGCCGCCGACAACCTGAAACTGACTAGCAAATAACCACCCCGGACTCCCTCTGCGCAGCGCCAAACGGCTTCGCAGTGGCTCACCACGCTTGTAAGGAACCGCACCATGAACCACGACGTCATCATCACCTGCGCACTCACCGGTGCTGGCGACACGACCGCCAAGAGCCCCCACGTGCCGGTCACCCCGAAACAGATTGCCGCCGCCGCGGTGGAAGCGGCCAAGGCCGGCGCCACCGTGGTCCACTGCCACGTGCGCAACCCGGAAACCGGCAAGTTCAGCCGCGATGTCGCGCTGTACCGGGAAGTGATGGAGCGTATCCGCGAGGCGGACGTCGACATCATCGTCAACCTCACCGCCGGCATGGGCGGCGACCTGGAGATCGGCGCCGGCGAGAACCCGATGGAGTTCGGCCCCAATACCGACCTGGTCGGCCCACTGACCCGTCTGGCCCACGTCGAGGAGCTGCTGCCGGAAATCTGCACCCTGGACTGCGGCACCCTGAACTTCGGCGACGGCGACACCATTTACGTGTCCACCCCGGCGCAACTGCGCGCCGGCGCCAAACGCATCCAGGAACTGGGGGTGAAGGCCGAGCTGGAAATCTTCGACACCGGCCACCTGTGGTTCGCCAAGCAGATGATCAAGGAGGGCCTGCTGGACGACCCGCTGTTCCAGCTGTGCCTGGGTATTCCCTGGGGTGCGCCGGCCGACACCACCACCATGAAGGCCATGGTCGACAACCTGCCGGCGGGCGCGGTCTGGGCCGGCTTCGGTATCGGCCGCATGCAGATGCCGATGGCCGCGCAGGCGGTGCTGCTGGGCGGCAACGTGCGGGTCGGCCTGGAGGACAACCTGTGGCTGGATAAAGGCGTGCTGGCGACCAACGGCCAGCTGGTGGAACGCGCCAGCGAGATCCTCAGCCGCCTCGGCGCCCGCGTCCTGACCCCGGCCGAGGGCCGGGCCAAGATGGGCCTGAGCAAGCGCGGCTGACCCCGATATCCCTTCTTCTGTAGGAGCGAGCGGGCGGCGATCCGACTTGCCCGCGAAAAACGGGGACATCCAATGCAGTTTCTGCGTCTGGAAGATCCCATCGCGGGCAAGCTCCGCTCCTACAGAGGTCTACAACTCTTTCAGGAAATGACCATGAGCTTTATCACCGAGATCAAAACCTTCGCAGCCCTGGGCAGCGGTGTCATCGGCAGCGGCTGGGTAGCGCGCGCCCTCGCCCACGGCCTGGACGTGGTGGCCTGGGACCCGGCGCCCGGCGCCGAGGCGGCCCTGCGCAAGCGCGTGGCCAATGCCTGGGGCGCCCTGGAGAAACAGGGCCTGGCACCCGGCGCTTCCCAGGATCGCCTGCGCTTTGTCGCGACCATCGAGGAGTGCGTGAAAGACGCCGACTTCATCCAGGAAAGCGCCCCGGAACGCCTGGAACTGAAGCTCGAGCTGCACGCCAAGATCAGCGCCGCGGCCAAGCCCAATGCGCTGATCGGCTCCAGCACCTCCGGCCTGCTGCCGAGCGAGTTCTACGAGAGTTCCACCCACCCGGAACGCTGCGTGGTCGGCCACCCGTTCAACCCGGTGTACCTGCTGCCGCTGGTGGAAGTGGTCGGCGGCAAGAACACTGCGCCAGAAGCCGTGCAGGCCGCGATCAAGGTCTATGAATCCCTTGGCATGCGCCCGCTGCATGTACGCAAGGAAGTCCCGGGTTTTATCGCCGACCGCCTGCTGGAAGCCCTATGGCGCGAGGCCCTGCACCTGGTCAACGATGGCGTCGCCACCACCGGCGAGATCGACGACGCGATCCGCTTCGGCGCCGGCCTGCGCTGGTCGTTCATGGGCACCTTCCTGACCTACACCCTGGCCGGGGGCGATGCCGGCATGCGTCACTTCATGGCCCAGTTCGGCCCGGCCCTGCAGCTGCCATGGACCTACCTGCCAGCCCCGGAACTGACCGACAAGCTGATCGACGACGTGGTCGAGGGCACCGCCGAGCAGCTCGGCACACACAGCATTTCAGCGCTGGAGCGCTATCGTGATGACTGCCTGCTCGCCGTGCTCGAAGCGGTGAAAACCACCAAGGCCAAGCACGGCATGAGCTTCAGCGAATAACCCTGATGCCCATCCCTGTAGCCGCTGCCGCAGGCTGCGATCGGCTCCGAAGGAGACGCGCCCTTGCGGCCCTCGGAACAGCCTGCGGCAGCGGCTACAGGGTTTCAGCCCGCCCTTTTCGTGAGCCCATGACATGCCCGCACTCACCACCTACACCACCCGCATCAGCCCCGACTGGGTCGATTACAACGGCCACCTGCGGGACGCCTTCTACCTGCTGATTTTCAGCTACGCCACCGACGCCCTGATGGACCAGCTGGGCATGGACAGCAACCACCGCGAAGCCAGCGGCAACTCGCTGTTCACCCTGGAGCTGCACCTCAATTACCTGCATGAAGTAAAGCTCGATACCGAGGTCGAAGTACGCACCCAGATCATCGGCCACGACCGCAAGCGCCTGCACCTGTACCACAGCCTGCACAAGGTCGGTGACGACCTGGAACTGGCCGGCAACGAGCAGATGCTGCTCCACGTCGACCTCGCCGGCCCGCGCTCGGCGCCGTTCAGCGAACCGGTGCTAAACAGGCTGCGAGCCATAGCCGCCGAGCAGGCCGACCTCCCCGCTCCCGCCTGGATCGGCCGGGTGATTGCCTTGCCGCCGGAAAAATAACCACCCATAAAAAAGGACCGCACCGTGAATACCGCCACCGCTTTTGCCGACTTCCGCAGTTACCCGTTGATCAGCGCGTTGACCGCCGTACAAGCCCTGGCGGACCGTGTTCAGGTGCAGTGGGCCGACGGTCGCTCGAGCCCCTTTCATCATCAGTGGCTGCGCGACAACTGCCCCTGCCCGCACTGCGTCTACAGCGTGACCCGCGAGCAGGTGCTGGAGATAGTCGACGTCGCCGAAGACCTGGCCCCGGCGTCCAGCCGGATCGACGCCCAGGGCTGCCTGAGCATCGACTGGCAGGACGGCCACCTCAGCCGCTTCGACCCGGGCTGGCTGCGGGCCCACGCCTACGACGATGAAAGCCGCGCCGAGCGCCGCGCCCGTCGACCACAAAGCCAGCTGTGGGACAGCCGGCTGCAACTGCCGGTGTTCGAGTACCAGGCGCTGATGGAGGATCCGCAGGCGCTGTTGCAATGGCTGCTGGCGGTGCGCGATATCGGCCTGACGCAGGTCCGTGGCGTGCCCACCGAACCGGGGTCGCTGGCCCAGGTCGCCAAGCGCATCTCCTTTATCCGCGAGAGCAATTTCGGCGTGCTGTTCAACGTGCAATCCAAGGCCGACGCCGACAGCAACGCCTACACCGCCTTCAACCTGCCGCTGCACACCGACCTGCCGACCCGCGAGTTGCAACCGGGTCTGCAGTTCCTGCATTGCCTGGTGAACGACGCCGAAGGTGGCGAAAGCATTTTTGTCGACGGTTTTGCCATCGCCGACGCCTTGCGCCGCGAAGACCCCGAGGCGTTTCGCGCGCTGTGCGAGATCCCCGTGGAGTTTCGCAACAAGGACCGCCACAGCGACTACCGCTGCCTGGCGCCAGTGATCGCCCTGGATGCAGTGGGCGACGTCGCGGAAATCCGCATGGCCAACTTCCTGCGCGGGCCGTTCGACGCCTCGGTGGACGACATGCCCCGGCTGTACCGCGCCTATCGACGTTTTATCGCCATGACCCGCGAGCCGCGCTTTCGCCTGATCCGGCGCCTCAACCCCGGCGAACTGTGGTGCTTCGACAACCGCCGCACCCTGCACGCGCGCAACGCCTTCGACCCCACCACCGGCGCGCGGCATTTCCAGGGGTGCTACATCGATCGTGACGAGTTGCTGTCGCGGATTCTGGTGTTGCAGCGCTAGACCGAGTCGCCCTCAATCGCGGGCAAGTCGGATCGCCGCCCGCTCGCTCCTACAGGTTCGCGTCGTAGCACGATGATGGGTACGACACCGCTTCTGTAGGAGCGAGGCTTGCCCGCGAAAAATCCATCTGACAGCGCATTTTTCCCAGGCAAAAAAAGACCCCGATCAAGCCGTGACAGGATCGGGGCAGAGGAGGTTTTCTGAGGAGCCGACACGAGGGTGACCAAACCTTCGATGACCGAGCTGGAATCCAGTGTGCCCAGTCGCCCTCAAGCCAAGTTAGCCGAAAACGACCTGTTCATAGGCATCCCGGCCATTGCGACAATTCGCCCTTGCCGACTGTCCGGACGGCTACCAGAATCGGCTCACGACCACGCTCCCTGAACAAGGATAAGAGTCATGATGCACGCGGATCTGATTGACCAGGACGACCTGCTCGGCCAACTGAGGGCCCTGGGTTTTGAAATGCCAGCCGGCGCCACCGCCGACCAGGCCTGCGAGTGTGCGGTGCGCGGCTTGAGCGATGCCCGGGCCAAGGCCCTCAAGGGCATGGTCGAGCAGATGCTCACCGGCAATGCGACCATCCTGCCGGCCGTGCGCCAGGCCATCGACAAACAGCTGTTGCCGGCCCTGGCCCAGTTCCAGAACAGCCGCGCCTGAGCCTTCGCCGGGAGCGGATCGCGGAGTAGAGTGCGGTACTTGCACGCCAAGGAACCGCTCCCATGATTCGAATCGAACCCTGCCAGCCAGCCCATCAAGCGGGCTGGCTGTCATTGCGCCAGGCGCTGTGGCCCGACTGCCCGGCCGAGGAACACCTGGACGAAATCGCCAGCTTGCTGGACGACCCGCAGCGCTATATCAACCTGCTCGCTTATACCGCCGACGGCCAACCAGTGGGATTGGCCGAAGCTTCGTTGCGGCGCGACTACGTGAACGGCACCGAGCATTCGCCGGTGGTGTTTCTGGAGGGGTTGTACGTCAGCGCCGAACAGCGGCGCCAGGGCATTGCCGAACAACTGATAGACGCCGTCGCCCAATGGGGACGGGATCAGGGTTGTGTGGAAATGGCTTCGGATACCGGCCTGGAAAACCTGTTGAGCCAGACCGTGCACAAGGCGCTCGGTTTCGAGGAAACCGAGCGCGTCGTGTACTTCAGGAAAAGCCTGTAATTACAGCCTGACGCTGGCGAAGGTCGATTCGTTGCGCGCCTGGCTCAGCGAGGACATCGGCCCGGCCAGCACCAGCGCCTGCGGAATCGGCATCATCGCCACCTGCTGGGCGGTGTTGGAGCCCACGCGTTCGTCACGCGGTGGAATGCCGAAGTACTCGCGGTAGCACTTGGAGAAGTGCGGCGTGGAGACGAAACCGCAGACCGAGGCCACTTCGATGATCGACATCGGTGTCTGCTTGAGCAGCTGGCGGGCGCGGATCAACCGCAGCTTCAGGTAGTAGCGCGATGGCGAGCAGTGCAGGTATTTCTGGAA
The DNA here is from genome assembly GCF_017349775.1 of Pseudomonas sp. GW460-12-10-14-TSB1. Classification (NCBI taxonomy): domain Bacteria; kingdom Pseudomonadati; phylum Pseudomonadota; class Gammaproteobacteria; order Pseudomonadales; family Pseudomonadaceae; genus Pseudomonas; species Pseudomonas sp. GW460-12-10-14-TSB1. The sequence continues at coordinate 12,924 of NZ_JACNAC010000008.1, read as the reverse complement.
CAGCCGCTCCAGCTGGCGCCGCGACACCGAGACATAGACCGCCAGTTCGTCGAGGTCGATCGGTTCTTCCAGGTTGGCTTCCATCAGCGCGACGATTTCCTGCAACTTCGGCTGGTTGGTGCCGAGCATATGCTTGAGCGGCACACGCTGGTGATCCTGCTCGTTGCGGATACGTTCGTAGACGAACATTTCCGAGATCGCCGCCGACAGCTCGCGGCCGTGATCGCGGCTGATCAGGTGCAGCATCATGTCCAGCGGCGCGGTGCCGCCGGAGCTGGTGAACCGGTTGCGGTCGAGGGTGAACAAGCGAGTGCTCATGGCCACCCGTGGGAAGGCTTCCTGCATCGAGGCCAGGCATTCCCAGTGCACGCTGCAATCGAAGCCGTCGAGCAGGCCGGCGCAGGCCAGGGCCCAACTGCCGGTGCAGACCGCGCCGAGACGGCGGGACTGGCGCGCCTGGCTTTGCAGCCAGGACACATGTTCGCGGGTCACGGTGCGCTGGATGCCGATGCCGCCGCAGACGATCACGGTGTCCAGCGCGGGTGCTTTGTGCATGGAGGCGTCGGGGGTGATCTGCAGGCCATCACTGGCCCAGACCTGGCCGCCGTCGACGCTGAGGGTGGTCCAGCGATACAACTCGCGACCGGACAACTGGTTGGCCATGCGCAGCGGCTCGACCGCGGAAGCCAGGGAAATCAGCGTGAAATTGTCCAGCAGCAAAAAGCCGATGGATTGAGGCGCACGGTTCTGGGGTTGAGCCCCGGAGTTGAACGACGTCATCGCGGTATCTCCTCACACAAAGCAGGTGATGGCCTCAGGCGGAGGCTCTTGTTATTGCCATCATTCTCACGCGGGAGACGGGCTTTGTAATGACAGAGCAATTGCCATGCCTAAAGTTGAATGGCCATTCAATAACTCCTGAAAACGACGTCGCGATGCGTCTATATAAGCCGCGCGCAATGTGCGGGTTATAAGTGCCGAATCGGTCGTGGGGAGCCCTGGCCCGGTGGCTGTGAGCAAATCGGTAGCACTTGTGGGAACGGCGAGAAACGTCCCGGGAAAAGAGTGTCACCGCAAGCACAGGTGGGCGCGCAGCCGAGGTAAGTGAAAAACCTGACCGATGAGCCCTTGGACTTACCTGTTTGCGACGCTCCAAAAGGTGGCGGGGGCGTCGCTGGGTGTTCAATTTATGCGCAGTGGATTGGAAATGACGGTGGATGATCCAACGTTATCGCGGGCAAGTCGGATCGCCGCCCGCTCGCTCCTACAGGAGCCCGCATGCGTCTGTAGGAGCGAGGCTTGCCCGCGATGGACTGCGCAGCAGTCCCGCCGTTAAAGCATCAACACTCTACGGCGCTGACCGCCAAGCCGCCGCGCGATGTCTCCTTATATTTGTCATGCATATCGGCGCCGGTATCGCGCATGGTACGGATCACCCGGTCCAGGGAAATGAAGTGCTGGCCGTCGCCGCGCAGGGCCATTTGCGCGGCGTTGATGGCTTTCACCGCGGCGATCGCGTTGCGCTCGATGCACGGCACCTGCACCAGGCCGCCGACCGGGTCGCAGGTCAGGCCGAGGTTATGTTCCAGGCCGATTTCCGCGGCGTTGCACAGCTGCTCCGGCGACGCCCCGAGAATCTCCGCCAGGCCGGCAGCCGCCATGGCGCAGGCGGAACCCACCTCGCCCTGGCAGCCGACTTCGGCGCCGGAGATCGAGGCGTTCTTCTTGCAGAGGATGCCCACCGCTGCCGCGCCGAGGAAAAAGTCCACCACGTTGGCGTCGGTGACATCCTCGCTGAAGCGCATGAAGTAATGCAGCACCGCCGGAATGATCCCCGCCGCGCCGTTGGTCGGCGCCGTCACCATGCGTCCGCCGGCGGCGTTCTCTTCGTTGACCGCCAGGGCATACAGGTTGACCCACTCCATGGCGCTCAGGGTCGAGCCGATCACATTGGGTTTGTTCAATTCCTGCAGGCTGCGGTGCAGCTTGGCCGCGCGGCGCCGCACATTGAGCCCACCGGGCAGGATGCCTTCGTGCTTGAGGCCCTGCTCGACGCAATCCTGCATGGCCTGCCAGAGCTTCATCAGGCCCGCGCGGATCTCCTCCTCCGAACGCCAGACCTTCTCGTTGGCCATCATCAGTTCGGCCACCCGCAGGTTGTGCTTCTGGCACAGGCTCAGCAGCTCCACGGCGCTGGAAAAGTCATAAGGCAATTCGGTGCGATCCAGGTCCACCACGCCGCTGCTGGCCTGGGCCTCGTCGACGACAAAACCGCCGCCCACGGAATAATAGGTATCGCGGTGCAGTTCCCCGGACTCGCCTTCGGCCACCAGGGTCATGGCGTTGGGGTGGAACGGCAGGTTCTCGTCGATCAGCAGCATGTCGCGCGCCCAGACGAAGGGGATCGGCAGGCGATTGTCGAGCAGCAGGGTATTGGTTTCGCGCAGGATCTCGATGCGACAGCCGATCTGCGACGGGTCGATCGCATCCGGCCATTCGCCCATCAGCCCCATGATCACCGCGTTGTCGCTGCCGTGCCCGATGCCGGTGGCCGACAGCGAACCGTAGAGCCTGACCTCGATGCGGCGCACCTGCTCCAGCAGGTCTTTTTCCCGCAGAGCCTGGACGAACAGCGCCGCGGCGCGCATAGGCCCGACGGTGTGAGAACTGGAGGGGCCGATACCGATTTTGAACAGGTCGAAAACACTGATAGCCATTACTGCGAAACTCCTCGATGAGCACACGCCGGGTGCCAAAACGCCCGGTGGCGAAGCTGCTACGCTCAAGCAGTAATCCGCCGAGATACGCGCATCATCAGGCTTTTGCAGTGTCGTTCGACGTCTCACACCGACTCACTCATGCCCACCAACGCCGTGGCCCGCCGACCTCCGGTTTCGGCCGTTTTTTTGCGGTTCAGACGGGCAAAAAGTGCTGAAAAAAGCTGTAAGCGACCTCACCGACACTGGATGCGACCCTCCCTGTACTGGATACGACGCACCCTGTAGGCGTCAGATTTTCACTGGTACATGATCAGTCTCGACTCGATTGCAAGGCACTGTGGTAGAGCTGTCCCACTCGCCCCAACCGCAACACTTATAAGTGCGGTCAGACACCGCCAGAAAACACCCAGGAGTCCACCCCATGAAAGGTTCCCCGTCGTTGTTGTTGGCCGCCATGCTGAGTCTGCCGCTTCTGGCGCACGCCGCAGAACCGGCGCAATGCAGCACCGTAAACTTCTCTGATGTCGGCTGGACCGACATCACCGTCACCACCGCGACCACCAGCGTCGTTCTCGATGCACTTGGCTACAAGACCAAGACCACGATGATTTCCGTGCCGGTGACCTACAAGTCCCTGGCCGACGGCAAGAACATGGACGTGTTCCTCGGCAACTGGATGCCGACCATGGAAAACGACATCAAGCCCTATCGCGATGCCGGCACCGTGGAAACCATCCGCGCCAACCTGGAGAACGCCAAGTACACCCTGGCGGTCCCGGAAGAGCTGTATAACAAGGGCCTGAAGGATTTCGCCGACATCGCCAAGTTCAAGAAGGAACTGGACGGCAAGATCTACGGCATCGAGCCGGGTAACGACGGCAACCGCATGATCCAGAGCATGATCGACAAGAACGCCTTCGGCCTCAAGGACGCCGGCTTCAAGGTGGTCGAGTCCAGCGAGGCGGGCATGCTGTCCCAGGTCGAGCGCGCGCAACGGCGCAGCACCGCGGTGGTGTTCCTGGGCTGGGAACCGCACCCGATGAACACCCGCTTCAAGATGAAGTACCTGACCGGCGGCGACGAGTTCTTCGGCCCCAACTACGGCCAGGCGACCATCTACACCAACACCCGCAAGGGCTACGCCGAGGAATGCAGCAACGTCGGTCAGTTGCTGAAGAATCTGTCGTTCACCCTGAATATGGAAAGCACCCTGATGGGTAACGTCCTGGACGACAAGATGAAGCCCGAGGCGGCCGCCAAGGCCTGGCTGAAGAAAAACCCCGAGGTACTCGATACCTGGCTCGCTGGCGTGACCACCATTGACGGAAAACCAGGCCTGGAGGCCGTGAAAGCCAAGCTTGCGCAGTAAGTCGCTTACGCCGGGTGGGTTCGCCCGCCCGGGCTGTTTATTCCTTGCATGCGGACGTTCAATACCATGCTCATTGATCAGAAAATCCCTTTAGGCCAGTACATCGCTGCCTTCGTTGAATGGTTGACGCAACACGGCGCCAACACATTTGATGCGATCGCATCGACCCTGGAAACGATGATCCACGGCGTGACGTTTGCGCTGACCTGGTTCAACCCGCTGGCCTTGATCGGCCTGATTGCCCTGTTGGCGCACGTGATTCAACGCAAATGGGGCCTGACCGCCTTCGTCGTGGCGTCCTTTCTGCTGATTCTCAACCTGGGTTACTGGCAGGAAACCATGGAAACCCTGGCCCAGGTGCTGTTCGCCACCCTGGTCTGCGTGCTGATTGGCGTGCCGTTGGGCATCGTCGCCGCGCACAAGCCGATGTTCTACACCATGATGCGTCCGGTGCTCGATCTGATGCAGACCGTACCGACCTTCGTCTACCTCATTCCTACCCTGACCCTGTTCGGTCTGGGTGTGGTGCCAGGCCTGATCTCCACGGTGGTGTTCGCGATTGCCGCGCCTATCCGCCTGACCTACCTGGGCATCCGCGATGTACCACAAGAGTTGATGGACGCCGGCAAAGCCTTTGGCTGCTCCCGCCGTCAACTGTTGTCGCGTATCGAGCTGCCCCATGCCATGCCGAGCATCGCCGCCGGCATCACCCAGTGCATCATGCTGTCGTTGTCGATGGTGGTGATTGCGGCCCTGGTGGGCGCCGATGGCCTGGGCAAACCCGTGGTCAACGCACTGAACACCGCCGATATCGCCCTGGGCTTCGAAGCAGGCCTGGCAATCGTACTGCTGGCGATCATGCTCGACCGTATCTGCAAACAACCCGAAGCCAAAGTAGGGGGTGACGCATGAGCATAATCCGCTTCGATAACGTCGACGTTATCTTCTCCAAGGATCCACGCGAGGCGCTCAAGCTGCTGGATCAGGGCATGAGCCGCAACGAGATCCTGAAAAAGACCGGCCAGATCGTCGGTGTGGAAAAGGCCAGCCTGGACATCGAGAAAGGCGAAATCTGCGTGCTGATGGGCCTCTCCGGCTCCGGCAAGTCCAGCCTGCTGCGCTGCATCAACGGCCTCAACACCGTGAGCCGCGGCAAGCTGTTCGTCGAGCATGAAGGCCGGCAGATCGACATCGCCTCCTGCACCCCGGCGGAACTGAAGATGATGCGCACCAAGCGCATCGCCATGGTGTTCCAGAAGTTCGCCCTGATGCCCTGGCTGACCGTTCGCGAGAACATCAGCTTCGGCCTGGAAATGCAGGGCCGGCCGGAAAAGGAACGGCGCAAGCTGGTGGACGAGAAACTCGAGCTGGTGGGCCTGACCCAGTGGCGCAACAAGAAGCCCGACGAACTGTCCGGCGGCATGCAGCAACGTGTCGGCCTGGCCCGCGCCCTGGCGATGGACGCCGACATCTTGCTGATGGACGAACCCTTCTCCGCCCTCGACCCGCTGATCCGCCAGGGCCTGCAGGACGAACTGCTGGAACTGCAACGCAAGCTGAGCAAGACCATCGTGTTCGTCAGCCATGACCTCGACGAGGCCCTGAAACTGGGCAGCCGCATCGCCATCATGAAAGACGGCCGGATCATCCAGTACAGCAAGCCGGAAGAGATCGTGCTGAACCCGGCGGACGACTATGTGCGCACCTTCGTCGCCCATACCAACCCGCTCAACGTTCTCTGCGGTCGCAGCCTGATGCGCACCCTGGACAACTGCAAACGCATCAACGGCTCCGTATGCCTGGATCCGGGCGGCGACTCCTGGCTCGACCTGGCCGAGGGCAACACCATCAAGGGCGCACGCCAGAACGGCGCCAGCCTCGACCTGCAGAACTGGATCCCGGGCCAGGCGGTGGAAGGCCTGGGCCGCAAGCCGACCCTGGTGGACTCCAGCATCGGCATGCGCGACGCCCTGCAGATCCGCTACCAGACCGGCAACAAGCTGGTGCTGCACGACAACAACAAGGTGGTGGGGATCCTTGGCGACAGCGAGCTCTACCACGCGCTGCTCGGCAAGAACCTGGGGTAACAGCGACACGCAAACAAAAACGCCGCGACATAGATCGCGGCGTTTTTGTTTTATCGGGATTAGATGTTGCGGATTGCTCCCTGTTGCGGGAGCAGGTGTTGCTGATATTGCGGCAAGCCAGATAGATCGCTTCGCGGGCAAGCCTCGCTCCTACAGGGGCATGTTTCTTCTGTAGGAGCGGCCGGTCGACGCTCGATTGCCCGCGATGAAGACGACGCGGTGTAACAGAGCTACACCGCGTCCCTCACGTCTTAGCTGTAAACCCGGCCAAGGAGCTGCCGATGGCTTTCAAACTGATCGAGCACGTCACGGGTGATCTGCTCCTGAGTGAAGCCCATCAAGTCGTATTCCTGACTGCCGTTGTGCAGGTAGACCTCGGCGCGGTAGTAGCGCGCACGCTCCTCGGACACATCGGCCGATTCGCTCGGCGCCGCCAGATAGCCGTCCAGGCTCACTTCATAGACAAAAGGGTTGCCCTCTTCCATCTCGATCCGCACGCCCATGCAACGCTTGGACTTGCCCAGCAGGGTTTGCACATCCAGGCCCTGGTTGCGCAGCTGGGTAGCGGCTTCTTCCAGTGCCGGCGTTACGTGCTTGTCCATGAAACGCTGAACCACCGCCTGGGTTGGCTGCAGGTCCAGTTGGGTCAGGCGCTCGCTGAAACCACGACGACCACGGGCCGCCAGTTCCGCCTGCTCCTGTTCGATCTGCGTGTCCTGGCGCATGGCCTTGTGCAGGCCGAACATGAAGCACACCAGCACCACCGAGAACGGCAGGCCGGCCAGTACCACCATGGTCTGCATGGCTTCGAAGTTACCGGCGAACAGCAGGCCGACGGTCACCAGGGTGATTACCACCGACCAGAAGATCCGCAGCCAGTGCGGGGCGTCTTCGTCGACGTTGCCGCCCTTGCAGGACAGGTTGGCCATCATCACCGCGCCGGAGTCGGCCGGGGTCAGGAACAGCACGAAGCCAACGAAAATCGACACACCGATGACAATCTTCGACGCTGGGTAATGATCCAGCAGCTGGTAGATCGCCATGGATGGCTGCTCCAGCGCCGTCTTGCCCAGCTCCACCGCACCGTGGTTCATCACCAGGTCCAGGGCCGAGTTACCGAACACCGACAGCCAGGCCAGGGTGAAGCCCAGCGGGATCAGCAGCACGCCCGCCACCAGCTCGCGCACGGTACGGCCACGGGAAATACGCGCGATGAACATGCCAACGAATGGCGCCCAGGAAATCCACCAGGCCCAGTAGAACAGGGTCCACAGGCCCAGCCAGCGGTCGGACTTGGCGCTGTCGCCTTCGTACACGTAGAGGTCGAAGGTCTTGAGCACCACACCGTTGAGGTAGTCGCCGACGTTTTGCACGAAACCGTTGAGCAGGTGCAGGGTCGGACCAAACAGCAGCACAAAGATCAGCAGGCCGCTGAACAGCACGATGTTCAGGTTGGACAGGCGGCGGATGCCGTTTTCCACACCGGATACCGCGGCGATGGTGGCCACGGTGCTCATGACGATGATCACAATCAGCAGGTTGGTGTTGCTGTGTTCCATGCCGAACAGGTTTTCCAGGCCGGAAGACACCTGCATCGAGCCGATGCCCAGGTTGGTCACCAGGCCCAGCAGGGTCACGAACATGCCGAAACCGTCCACCGCGTGGCCGGCCGCGCCCTTGACCCAGCGCTCGCCCACCAGCGGGTACAACGCCGAACGCAACGCCAGCGGCTGGTTGTGGCGATAGGCGAAGTAGGCCACGGCCAGGCCGACCAGGGCGTAGATCGCCCAGCCGTGCAGGCCCCAGTGCAGGAACGTCAGCTGCAGCGCCTGGCGCGCGGCCTGGTTGCTGCCCGGTACGCCTTCAGGCGGGTTGAAGTAGTGGTCCAGCGGTTCGGAAGCGCCGAAGTACAGCAGCGAGATACCGATACCGGACGAGAACAGCATGCCGGCCCAGGCGCCGTAGCTGAAATCCGGGGTGTCTTGCTTGGTCCCCAGCTTGAGCTTGCCGTAGGAGGAAAACGCCAGGCCGACGACGAATACCAGGTAGGCGGCGATCACCACCATGTAGTACCAGCCGAAGCTGCGGGACAACCAGGCCTGGGCAATGCCGAGCAGTCTGCCGGCCTCTTGCGGGGCGATGATCAGAATGGCGGTCAGCAACAGGATCAGCGCGGTAGAGGTGTAGAACACCCAACCGTTGACCCGCACCTTTTCCGGTGGGGTCTTTATAAGAGAGGCAGAACTCATGGCACAGATGCTCCAGGCAGTGCGAGAGAAGAACACAAGGCAACACGGCACCCGACCAATCGGTTAGTTGGCAGCCGACCGACGGGTGATATAAAGACACCCCGAAAAAAGCCCGAACCTGCAGGAGTTGCGTTGAGAACCAGCGTCGAAGGCCGAGTGCAAACGTGCAGTTCGTCACCTGGCCTTAAGCGTCTTGCCCATTCAACACATCCGTCCTCGCTGGCTCACGCTATGCCCTGCTTGGGTTTCAGGCTTTTTCGGAGGTCGCTTTTCCGCCATCTACACGCAGGAAGGACCTGGAGGCAGCGACGATTTGTCGCAGATCTTATTCTTTGTTGATTGAACGTTCAATCAAAACAAAATAGACTGGCCCTCACGCCGGTAGCCGTTTCACGACTGCCAGCAGGCCTAAGGAGATGTGCAAGATGCCCAAGGTCGGTATGCAACCCATCCGCCGCCAGCAGTTGATCGAAGCCACGTTGCTGGCGGTCGATCAGGTCGGGATGGGGGACGCCAGCATTGCGCTGATCGCCCGTTTGGCCGGTGTCTCGAACGGCATCATCAGTCACTACTTTCAGGACAAGAACGGCCTGATCGCCGCCACGGCGCAGTATCTGATGAGTGTCCTCAGCGAGAACGTCACCGCGCGCCGTCAGGCGCTGGAGGACAGCAGCCCGCGGGCGCACCTCCAGGTGATCATCGAAGGCAACTTCGACGCCAGCCAGGTCAATGGCCCGGCAATGAAAACCTGGCTGGCCTTCTGGGCCACCAGCATGCACCACCCGTCTTTGCACAGGTTGCAGCGGATCAACGATCACCGCCTGTATTCCAACCTGTGCTGCCAGTTCCGCCGCGTCCTGCCGCTGGATGATGCACGCAGCGCAGCGCGAGGCCTGGCAGCCCTGATCGACGGTTTGTGGTTGCGCGGCGCGCTGTCGGGAGATGCTTTCGACACCGAGCAGGCGCACCGGATCGCTTACGAATACATGGATTTCCAACTGGCTAAGCAGGAGCGCTAAGGCACGAATGCATAGCTATGCACACTAATAACGACGCGGTTTAAAAACGTAGCGAGCGAAGGTAAGACAAGGCGAAAACTGACGAGTAAGCGGAGTTGACTTTAGTCAATGAGCATTACGAGGAGGTTTTCAACGCAGTATTACCGAGCGCAGTAGTTTTTAGCCCAACCACTTATGCACTTGCGAGGACTATCATGGCCCGTTACGAACTGCAAAAACTCTACATTGACGGCGGCTACACCGACGCCGGCAGCGACGCCACCTTCGACGCCATCAACCCGGCCAACGGTGAAGTCCTCGCTCAAGTGCAACGTGCGACTAAAGAAGACGTCGAGCGCGCAGTCGTCAGCGCCGAAAAAGGCCAGAAGATCTGGGCCGCGATGACCGCCATGGAGCGTTCGCGCATCCTGCGTCGCGCCGTGGACATCCTGCGCGAGCGCAACGATGAACTAGCCGCCCTGGAAACCCTGGACACCGGCAAGGCCTACTCCGAAACCAAGTATGTCGACATCGTCACCGGCGCCGACGTGCTGGAATACTACGCGGGCCTGGTACCGGCCATCGAAGGCGAGCAGATCCCACTGCGCACCACTTCGTTCGTCTACACCCGTCGCGAGCCGCTGGGCGTCGTGGCCGGTATCGGCGCGTGGAACTACCCGATCCAGATCGCCCTGTGGAAATCCGCGCCAGCCCTGGCGGCCGGTAACGCGATGATCTTCAAGCCAAGCGAAGTCACCTCGCTGACCACCCTGAAACTGGCCGAGATCTACACCGAGGCCGGCGTTCCGGCTGGCGTGTTCAACGTCCTGACCGGTAGTGGCCGTGAAGTCGGCACTTGGCTGACCGAACACCCGCGCATCGAGAAAGTCTCCTTTACCGGCGGCACCGACACCGGCAAGAAGGTCATGGCCAGCGCTTCCAGCTCCTCGCTGAAAGACGTGACCATGGAACTGGGCGGCAAGTCGCCACTGATCATCTTCGACGACGCCGACCTGGATCGCGCCGCCGACACCGCGATGATGGCCAACTTCTACAGCTCCGGCCAGGTCTGCACCAACGGTACCCGCGTCTTCGTACCGAGCCACCTGAAAGCTGCTTTCGAAGCCAAGATCGTCGAGCGCGTCGCGCGCATTCGCGTTGGCAACCCGGAAGACGAAAACACCAACTTCGGCCCGCTGGTCAGCTTCGCCCACATGGAAAGCGTGCTGGGCTACATCGCCAAAGGTAAGGAAGAAGGCGCCCGCCTGCTGTGCGGCGGCGAACGTCTGACCGACGGCGCATTCGCCAAAGGCGCTTTCGTGGCACCGACCGTGTTCACCGACTGCACCGACGAGATGACCATCGTTCGCGAAGAAATCTTCGGCCCGGTGATGAGCATCCTGACCTACGAAACCGAAGAAGAAGTGATCCGTCGCGCCAACGACACCGACTTCGGCCTGGCCGCCGGTGTGGTGACCACGGATCTGAACCGCGCGCACCGCGTGATTCATCAGCTGGAAGCCGGTATCTGCTGGATCAACGCCTGGGGCGAATCCGACGCCAAGATGCCGGTCGGTGGCTACAAGCAGTCGGGTGTTGGCCGCGAGAACGGCATCAGCTCGCTGAACAACTTCACCCGCATCAAATCGGTACAGGTCGAGCTGGGCGACTACGCCTCGGTGTTCTAAGGCGAAATTCGCTTCGCCTGCGAGGCCATCTTCGCGGGCAAGCCTCGCACCTACAGAAGCACGCAAATCTTCTGCCTGTAGGAGCGAGGGTCGCCCGCGATCGAGTGCACAGCACTCGCCATGGCCAGACCTGACCAACTCCAAAGAGGGTGCATTCAATGTCCCAAGAATACGATTACATCATCATCGGTGCCGGCTCCGCCGGTAACACCCTGGCGACCCGTCTGACTGAAGACGAAGGCGTCACCGTGCTGCTGCTCGAAGCCGGCGGCCCGGACTACCGTTTCGACTTCCGTACCCAGATGCCTGCCGCCCTGGCGTTTCCGCTGCAAGGCCGCCGCTACAACTGGGCCTACGAAACCGATCCAGAGCCGTACATGAACGGTCGCCGGATGGAATGCGGCCGCGGCAAGGGCCTGGGCGGCTCCTCGCTGATCAACGGCATGTGCTACATCCGCGGCAACGCCATGGACTACGACGGCTGGGCCAAACTGCCAGGCCTGGAAGACTGGACCTACCTGGACTGCCTGCCGTATTTCCGCAAGGCGGAAACCCGTGACATCGGCCCGAACGACTACCACGGCGGCGAAGGCCCGGTCAGCGTGACCACGCCGAAAGCCGGCAACAACCCGCTGTTCCACGCCATGGTCGAAGCCGGCGTGCAAGCCGGTTACCCCCGCACCGAAGACCTCAACGGCTACCAGCAGGAAGGTTTCGGTCCGATGGACCGTACCGTGACGCCTAAAGGCCGTCGCTCCAGTACCGCTCGCGGCTACCTCGACACCGCGAAAAAGCGTTCGACCCTGAGCATCGTCACCCACGCCCTGACCGACAAGATCCTGTTCGAAGGCAAGCGTGCCGTTGGCGTGCGTTACCTGGTCGGCTCCGCCGAAGAGCGCGTCGAAGCCCGTGCCCGCAAGGAAGTGCTGGTGTGCAGTGGCGCAATCGCTTCGCCACAACTGCTGCAACGTTCCGGCGTCGGCCCGCGCGCCCTGCTGGAAAGCCTGGACATCCCGGTGGTCCACGACCTGCCGGGCGTCGGCGAGAACCTGCAGGACCACCTGGAGCTGTACCTGCAGTACGCCTGCACCCAGCCGGTCTCGCTGTACCCTTCGCTGCTCTGGTACAACCAGCCGGCCATCGGTGCCGAGTGGCTGTTCAACGGCACCGGCATCGGCGCCAGCAACCAGTTCGAAGCCGGCGGCTTCATCCGCACTCGCGAAGAGTTCGAATGGCCGAACATCCAGTACCACTTCCTGCCGGTGGCGATTAACTACAACGGCAGCAACGGCGTGCAGGAACACGGCTTCCAGGCACACATGGGCTCCATGCGTTCGCCAAGCCGCGGCCGGATCCAGCTCAAGTCGAAGAACCCACGCGACTACCCGAGCATCCTGTTCAACTACATGGCCACCGAGCAGGACTGGCAGGAATTCCGCGACGGCATCCGCCTGACCCGGGAAATCATGCAACAGCCGGCACTGGATGCCTTCCGCGGCCGCGAAATCAGCCCGGGCATCGAAGTGCAGACCGACGAGCAGCTGGATAAATTCATCCGCGAGCACGCCGAAACCGCGTTCCACCCATCCTGCTCGTGCAAGATGGGCACCGACGAAATGGCCGTGGTCGATGGCCAGGGTCGCGTGCATGGCATGCAGGGTCTGCGAGTGGTCGATGCCTCGATCATGCCGATCATCACCACCGGCAACCTGAACGCGCCGACGATCATGATGGCCGAGAAAATCGCCGACAAGATCCGTGGTCGTCAGCCTCTGCCACGCAGCAAGGCGGCTTACTACGTGGCGGGCGATGC